>NZ_DATHGC010000068.1:0-4111 GCF_035317785.1 Pedobacter sp.
ACATTTTTGAAGCCCCATACTTACATTGACGAGGTAGTCAGCTCAGTGGATTTTGAGCAATTGCAGTCTTACCGGTATCAAAACCAGAACATCAGGCTTACCCTGTCTTATAAGATCGGTAAAAAAGAGATCAAAACCCCAAAGATCAGACAGGCGGAATCTGAGTGACAACATTTCAACATTAGACCCGGCAACGGAAAAAATCAGTTAAATTTGTCTTATGAGTAATGACAGTTCTTCTGATTCAGTTTCCAGCAAAGTTTTATCTTTTATTGACCAGACCAATCAGAATATATTTCTGACCGGGAAGGCAGGAACAGGTAAAACTACCCTGCTTAAAAAGATAAAGGAACAGGGCAAGAAGAAGATGGCTATTGTAGCGCCTACAGGGGTTGCCGCGATGAATGCCAAAGGCACTACGATCAACTCTTTTTTTCAGCTGCCTCCGGGCTCCTTTTTTCCCGGTGACATTAGCCTGGAAAACCTGCAGTCGGGCATTCTATCGATCCAGTCTATGGTTTCTGAGCTAAGCTACAACCGGGAAAAGCTAAATCTGTTTACTGAACTGGAATTGCTGGTGATCGACGAGGTGTCGATGGTCCGCAGTGATTTGCTGGACGTCATTGATGCCCTGCTCCGCGCTGTCCGGCGAAACAATGATCCTTTCGGTGGTGTTCAGCTGCTCCTGATCGGTGACCTGTACCAGCTGCCCCCAGTGACCAAACGGGAGGACTGGGCTTTTTTAAGCAGAGCCTATGCCTCCCCCTATTTTTTTGATGCGCTGGTGATCCGCAGAAATCCGCTCCTGCAAATCGAGCTCATTACAGTATTCCGGCAAACTGAACCGGAATTCATTGGGATATTGAATGACATCAGGAACAACCAGATCAGCGAAGACAGTTTATCTTTGCTCAATAAAAGATATGATCCTTCATTTAGTTCAACGGATGAGCTGAACCCGATCATCATCACTTCACACAATGCAGAGGCCAATACCATCAACAGGGAAAAGCTAGCCGAACTGCCCGGTGCGGAATATACTTTTGAGGGTACGGTAAGCGGAGAGTTCAGGGACCTGAACCTTCAGGCGGAACAGACCTTGAAACTTAAAGAAGGTGCTCAGGTCATGTTCATCAAAAACGATACGGGCGACAATAGGAAATTTTATAATGGAAAGATCGGCAAAGTCAAATCGATAAAGAACCATGAGATCTACATCTCCTTTCCGCAGGAAGAAGACCTGCTGCTTGAAAAATCTTCCTGGCAGTCATTTGAATACAAAACCGACCCTGAAGAAGCCATAGTGCAGCAGCAGGTGGGGGAATTTTCCCAATACCCGGTGAAACTCGCCTGGGCGGTGACCATTCACAAAAGCCAGGGCCTGACTTTTGATCATGCCATTATTGATGCGGGAAAATCTTTTGTCGCCGGACAGGTGTATGTGGCTTTGAGCCGGGTAAGGACGCTGAACGGGCTGATTTTGAAATCCAGGATCAATACGGAGAGCCTGAGGTCGAACACGGAGGTGATCAATTACATGAATCCTGTAAAAGAAGATGACCTTGATGATCTGCTCGTCAGTGCTCAGGAAGAGTTCATCCTTCAGCTGGTGCTTGATCATTTTTCTTTTGCCCGGATTGCTGGCGGACTGGAACCTATTGTTTCTAATGCTGAGGTGGTTAAAGCAAATATTCCTGAATTCAAGACTTTATTGGTACAGCTGGGTAAATCGGCTTCGGAGCTTCTGACATTGTCTGAACGCTTTCAGGCACAGGTGAGGCAGATCCATAAACAAAGTGGTTTTAAAGACCAGCAGGTATTGCAGGCGCGAATAGAGTCGGCACTGGCTTATTTTGTGAAGGAACTCACCATGCAGCTGATCAACCCGCTGAATAAAAACATCCGGATCAAACCGAAAAATAAATTGCAGCAGCAGCTGCAGCATTTGTTGCAGCAGTACAGGCAGGTCGTCGAAAACAGGGTTGCTTTGATGCATATGGGTGCCGGTTTGCTGAAAGAACGGATTCCTGTCAGCGATTATGCATCATGGATAGAAAAGCATAAGGCTAAAGCAAAGCCGGATTCCACGTCAGGGCAGCAACAAGTGGTTACGCTGCAGTTGTTTTAAATAAAATTAAGCTGGAAAAATCCGGGATAAAAAAGGGTGTTCAAATTTTTGAACACCCTTAATGATTGAATTGGACAAAACTTCATTTTTGCCTGAATTTGGTTGACTATTCGTATCCGGGATTTTGCTGTGCTTTTAAACCCGGATTGGCATCAATCTCTCCCTGAGGGATCGGTAAAATTGTTCTATAAAAAGTTCTGTCAATCGTTTTTGGTCTGTGACTAATAGATAAACCACCAAATTCATCATTAAACGTAATTGATTTATTAACCCTGATTAAGTCAAAAAACCTATGCCCTTCACCATACAGTTCCTTACTTTTCTCATTCAGGATCATGTCCAGAGTAATTGTGCCTGCAGTGGCGGCCGATAAATTTGGTGATCTTTTACGGATTGCATTTAAATATGTCGCGGCTTTGGCTGCGTCTGTAGCAAGCGCAGCTTCCGCGGCAATTAAATACATTTCAGATAACCGGATCACTTTAATGTTGACGGCCGTATTATTTGCCGTGCTTTTGTCGCCGGCTAAATCTATACTTCCACTATATTTATACAATGCTCCCAATCGGGAAGCAGACGTTTCATCTCTGGCCATAACACCTTTTCTTACATCAGCAGCCCCTTCATTTAACCTGGCAAGAAAATCAGTACTTGCGTAAAAGAATCCAAGTGCTGCAGTCGTACCAACATTTCTATTTCTCTGGTACACCCCCAAAGATGCTGTTCCAAGGTCATTTTCCAAAGGATTAATCCCGAGCTCGAAAATAGATTCTGAGCCATATTGGCTTTTCCATGAATCAGTCCACTTGTCGTTTGGATATAAAGTAAACAATGAAGTCGCATTAATCACTTCCTCGGCGGCTAAAAGCGCATTTGGTTTATCATTCATAAACAGATAGATCCTGGCAAGTAACGCCTTATTTGCATAATAGTTGATGTATCCATTTGTTTTTGTCTTAGGCAGCAAAGAAGAGGCATCGCTCAAATCTTTTAATATCTGGGCATAGTTGGCTTCAACGGTAGGCCGTAGCGGTCGTGCATCATAAGACTCCTTGGTCAGGATTAAAGGTACTCCGTACGACGCTTTATCGTAAGTGTATGCCTTGCTGTATAAACGTACCAGATCAAAATACATCAACGCCCTGACTGTTAAAGCCTGGCCCTTGGCCGTATTAAAACCTGTTATACCATTCGCCTCCAATTTTTGGATCTCTTCAAGCAAATAATTTGACTGAAGTATACAAAAGTAAATTTGCGACCAAAAGGAAGAATAGTTATTTAAATTTACATCATGCTGGAAGGTATAAAATGCATCCAATCCCCTGCCTTGCGAGTAAACGGCCAGGTCACCTCCCTTGGCATCGCCATAAAGAATAAAATTCCGTCCGTAATAAGATGAACTTGTCATCTGACTCATTATGCCGTTCATTAAGATCTGCGCATCACGAGGTGTTGTAATAGCTTTTTCCGAATCTGCCGAATTACTCGGTGACATATCCAGGAACTTTTTACATGACGATAAACCGATAACCAGAATACCAATCAAAAATATATTTATCTTTTTCATCTCAAATTTCTTAGACATTAAAAACCAAATTCTAAACCAAAAGTATATGTCTTTCCAAAGGGTGTTTCCCACCCTCTGGTGCTGTAGTTTCCTACTTCCGGATCGGCTTCTTTATACTTTGAAAAAGTAAGCAGATTACTCCCGTTAAAGTATATTCTTGCATTTGAGGCCCCGATCCGCGATACCAGCTGTTTTGGCAAAGTGTAAGCAAGATTAACATTTTTCAGGCGCAGGAAACTTGCATCGTGCAGCTGACGTGAACTATATTGCATGGCGTCCGTTAAGTCAAAACCACTCAATCCTGGCAATGTACCTGAAGTATTTTCGGGTGTCCACATACCTTCATTATAGCTCTGCGCCCTGATTCTTTCCCAATAATATCCATCATCAGCAACGTCTTTGTAAGCACCGTCATA
>NZ_DATHGC010000069.1:0-50485 GCF_035317785.1 Pedobacter sp.
TTTCAGCGTCGGCTGTCATGTCGTTTTTGGTGTAAGCTTCGCCGATCGCCTGGGAAGGCAGAATGAGTTTGAAGCCCTTGGTGTTTGCATTGTCATCCAATATTTCCCATGAACCATTTTCCAGTGACAGCGGCGAACGCCTGGCAAGGATCCACGTGCCATCATCATAGCCTGGTTGCTGCAGAAAACGTGCATCCAGCAGTCCGGTAAACTGCGGATGAGTAGCGAGGATTACCGCTTTGATAGTGGAACTGTGATCCCGTTCTGCATCAGGACTAAATTCCTGAATTTTTGCATCAAGCCGGTAGTCCTGACCAAGATTGACACTTTCCGAAAATGTGAGGAAATAATTATCGAACTTATTTGTATTTGCAATCGGAATAATGAGCGCTGGTTCGTTTCTTTCTCCAGCACCTTCTACAATACTTCCGAGACTTGAAGCCGCCAGAGACCTTTCAGTATTCAGGAGGTCCTGTCCGGCGGCTTTCACAGATTTCACTGCCAGAGAAAAGTCTTCAATTGAATAATTGTAGGCAATATCTTCTGCCTTTAACCCAGCATGCCATTGCCAGATGAAGAAGGGTGTTTGGTTTTTTTTATTTTGCAGCGTAAAACGGATTTGCCCAAACTTCTTTTTTGTGAGGGAGGCCGGGTCAATTACATGACCAGCTTTTTTCCCCAGTGTGAATTCAAAGGGCCCATCTATGATGGTAAAGTCCTCTGGGAAATCGTAGTCATACAGGACACATCTTATGATCGTTCCATTATCGTTAATCTGCGAATGTTCAAGATAAGTTTGAATTCCCGCGTTATTAAGGCTGACCTGTTTGCCACTGGTGGTTTTAAGGAGAGGGAATTCAAGTTTGGATCTTATTGCGATTTTTGCGCCTCCGGTTTTGTCTCTATCGTCAATGAAATTACCCGTCGTATCGAAGGCAATGGTTTTTACCAAATCAACATTGTTGCCCAAGCTAGTGCAACTATTTGCCTGGTCTATCTTCCATTCTGCGACGTATGCTCTTGGCGTTTTTGTTGTCGTTAAACCAAGGCTGGAAGCTACGATGCCAATAGGATTAGCTGCCTGAGTCGATTCAATGCCAGATCGCACATCCTGAATGGTCTTTGTTCCCTTGGTTAAAAAAAGTAGTGGCTCCAAGAGTCTTGTATAGATTTGCGTATTTTTCTTTCTGTTTACCTGGATTACTTTTACGTTAACATCGTTGAAATAAAAAAAGGCCTTTACATATATGGTTGACAAACTCTTACCTTCTTTTATCATCCAGGGAAGGAGCTCATAGGAATTTATTGTATCTAAGTTGTTCGTTATTGCTAAAGACCTTATGTTGTAGTCGGCCCCATTTGTTCTCAAGCAGTTCAGTGTAAAATTCTCTGCTTCAAATGTCTGTGATAATTTATGAGACACATCATCCAGTCTCATTTCATTTTTCAGCCAGGTGACAGGGCAATCTTCACCATTATCTTCTGAGTTGGCAAGATCTATACTGATATAAGGGCCGACTCCTGAGTCTGTATTACGTACTCCGAAAGAAAGGTCCATTGCCGGATATCGGCCATCACGTTCAATGATCTTAGTATCTGGTAAATCAAATCGAATAATTTTGTCATTGAGTTCAAAAACATTAGTCGTGATCCAAACATTCCATGCTTCTTCACCACTATATTGTAATTTATGCCATAGCCCGAATGCAGAATTTAAATACGCAGTTGTGTTTGCATTTAACGCAATTTCCAGTCCTTCGGTGCCAGTAGCTTCTTCAAACCTATAGCCACTCCAATCCCCATTATTACTTTTTTCATTCCAAATCCTTATCGAAGACGCACTTAGTTTATCATAGTTGTCATTTGCGAATTTATTGAGGGGTACAACCCATAGGCTTTTTACAGGCTTCCACTTAAGTATCCCCGGAGCGGGGCTGTTTACCTGGCCGGTAAAATCCGGATCGCCGTTAACCGCTTTTTTTACACTGAAAAATATTCCCCAGTCCGGAGTCGAAATGTCCTCAGTATCCCGAATATGTAAAGTTGCCAATAGTTTCAGGTGATTGGCCTTGCTGAAATAAGCCTTTAAGTTTACTGGAATATCAAAGGTATTCATGGCAGTTATGGTTTTATGCTATAATAAGGGTTAATCCGATTGCAGGTAGGCCAGTTATAGGAATGATTAGATTGCAGGAAACATCTAGATTCATGGGAGCGTTAATCTATAGTAAATAAAATAATTCAATTTGTATTTGAAAGTTAAATAACTTATTTAAGAAAAACAAATAAATCTGTATTTATATATAAAAGTTTTAAAATGGATAAATATTTTTCAAAATATACCAGAAATTGCCCTGTAAAAAACGTTTATTTGCTATATCAGTGAAATAAATTTTACTATAATATGTTGTTTATGTGCGCAATAATAACTGTGGACATGCTTATTTCTTTGTAGTTGATTTCGATATGTTAAATAATCTTGTGAAATGTTTGTGTACTAACCTATCTGATTGGTAAAAAAGGAATGGGAAAATAGACACTATTAGAAAATCAACCAAATCCGGAATAAACGTCAGGTAATCCTGCAGCAGCTTCTCCGTATTCTTATTGAGCGCATTGCTGAGCACAGTCTTTAACCCCAGCACCTGCAAATCAAAATACGGATCGAAGTGCTGTGCCATAGAAGGGAGCTTATTATGACCCGCCATTGTGATGGATCACCAGGTCCCAGAAATCCTTGCGGTGCTTAGATAAACCATTTCGTTGTGGCGGCTTGATCAGCTTGTTTGGAATATCAGGGACATTAGGATTGTGCTTTTGAAGATATAGATTGATTTATGGTCACCTCATGCTCATTTACGGCATATAGCGAATCGTTTAGGAATGACCGGGATAAACTGTAAATCTGTATCTTGTCGCCCTTAGCAGCTGGGAACCATGGGCTCAGGAAGCGATAGGCACCTCTCCGTCAAAGTAGCGAAGCAAGCGATGTGTTGAAGTATTGTTGCTTGCTTTAAGGGTGTTTACTATTTTGATGCAATTAATTTCTGTTCAAGATATTCCGACATTCCATTTGCCAAGAATTCAGCGAAAGGACCATTTGAATTTGTCATTTCACAGGCTATTATGGTATTGATATATTGCTCCATATCCGTATTATCCAATATTCGAGCAAATACAGGCGGACAGTTATTTTTCATCATTACCGTTCCCATAATTATCCTGCAAACCCTGCCGTTACCATCAGCAAATGGATGGATGTCATTCAAAAATTTATTGTGAAAAAAGGCCAATGCCGTAATTAAGTGCGTTTTGTCACTTGAATTGTCAATATTCTCAAAAGCTCGTTGAAAGAATTCAACATGAGAAGCCATAATGATCTCCAAATTGTAATGAGGATCGTATTCTCTATTAGAATATAATGGTTCTCTATAACCGATTACTGGATAATTCCGATAGTTGCCCACCAAGTCAGGCCTAAAGTCACCATTCCAGGACAGCTCATTTCCCATCAAGTTTCTATGTATGGCTTTTATAGAATCCTCTGTAATTTCGAAGTTGTCGTAACGGTCGACAACCTCTTTCAACACTTCTTTATGATTATTGATTTGAAGTAGACTGGATAGATTTTCCTTTTTTACCCACTCATCATTCAAGAATTTCAATGTATCACCATATTCCAATTTAGAATCTTCGATTCGGGATGAAAAAAATGAAAAGTCATTGACCAAATTTGTCTTGAATTCTTCCGACCAAGTCTTTCTTGGAAATTCCTCTTGAAACTTTCGTAATGCTTCATTAAATCTTTGAAGATGTTGTGAAAGCATCGAACCAGAAATTATTTATAAGTCGAAAAAAGCACGCGAATCCATTTCTTAATATCAGCTGGATAAACGAATAAATGGTTTTTTTCATCCTTGACGAGGGTTTTGCCAAAGAAAAACTTATTGAAATCTGATTTGAAAGAGCTAGGAATTTTTTCAATAGGAACCAAGTCCTTCACTGTGGAAAGTTGTTCTAATACCGAGATGTCCGATCTATTGATTAACATTAATGATTTCAATTAATATACAAATATACAAATATAGATTAACTTGGAATAACAAATAGAATAGCAAATATAATACCTAACTATATAGGATAGGCATAAAGATAAAAAGAAGATGTAACTCTAGGGCGTAGACCAAGAGATCTCTCCTTCGTCGAGATGACGGAAAGGGTCGGAAAAAGGGTGTTATAGATACTCAAACCCATTATTACTGGCAATGGTAATCAATGGCTGGATATTATCTTTAAACTTAGCCTTTAACACATAAATATCCAAGTTACCAAAATCAGCCAAGTCCGGAATAAACGTCAGGTAATCCTGGAGCAGCTTTTCCGTATTCTTATTGTGCGCATTGCTGAGCACAGTCTGTAACCCAAGCAGCTGTAAATTAAAATACGGATCAAAATGATCTACCATAGAAGGAAGCTTGTCGCATTTGGAGCTGTTGAAACTTTGATCGGCAGGGATGAGGTTCCACAACAGATCGTGGGATACAAATGCGTAAGGTACAAAGTGCTCAACAGCATAGTCGCCAATGGTCAATTTCTTTTGTGTATAAATGCAATTGACCCCGCCATTGTGATGGATCACCAGGTCCCAGAAATCCTTGCGCTGCTTAGATAAACCATTTCTTTGTGGCGGTTTAATCAGCTTGTGTGGAATATCAGGGACATTAGGATTGTGCTTTTGAAGATATAGACTCAGGTGCCAATAGCAAAAGGACTTTAAGATGCCGCTGTTTTGAGAGAGGTAAGCAATCCATTTTGTCCGTTCAATTGGCAGTTTAGAAAACTAAGCCTCTAACTTTACCGATTTTCATTAATGTAAGTGTTACCGTAATATTCATTTGGTCGCATATACTTATATCTTTCGAAATCAATATAGGACGCATTACATTGTGGGCACCTCAAATATTATCTAAAAACAAGGAAGCAGGAGTGGCTTCCTCTAAAAGTAAATAAGTGAGATGGGATAGCAACAATTCCAATAGTTAATAAATTGTCACCAGCAATTATTAGATTTGATCATGATCAATCTCAGATACACAATTTCACTTTTCAATCTTTATATATGTCTATCAACTATAGCATTCTCTCAGAATATAGACACAGTTACGCGCAACGCCAAATCATCCCAGAAAAAACTTCAGCAATTTGAGGTTGTCGGTGGCAGTGACGGACCATATGACTATGTAAGCCTAGAAAAGTTCCCTAAATATAATGGCGGAACAGATGCAATGAATAAATTCTTTTCTAAAAATTTTCATTTCCCAGTGGGAGATGAAGCAACCTCAGGGAAGATCATTGTAGAGGCGCTGATAGATCAAAAAGGTAAAGTTGCTAGTGCAGTTATCCAAGAGGGTATAAGTGAGTCGCTAGATCGGGAGGCCTTGAGGGTAGTAAAGTCTATGCCTAAATGGGAGCCAGGTGTTCAAGCTGGAAAAAAAATCAGAGTTAAGGTAAGCATACCCATCAAACTACCATTGAATACAAATTGATTTAACCGGCTATTACAATCGATAATCAGTTAACTTAAGAAAATCTCTAAATTCACGTCAATGGAATATATAGTACCCGTTACTATTCTATTAGCTTTTATGATGATAATCAAACCGTTTTTGTAAACATTTGTGTAACCTAGCGAATACTATTTGAATTAATACTCACGGAGAATAAAGTAATAAATGCAACGAAAATCCAAATATAAAACTGGTGATTGTCTCTCACTTAAATGTTCAGACGGAGCATTTATAGCTGCCATAATTACTGGAACATTTAAGTCTTACTATGATATGACGTTAATTGAGTACAGAAGCGAAGGCACGCCGAAAGCGATAAATTTTCAGAAAGGTAAATTTTTCGGAACACGGGAAGGGTCGCTTGAAAACATCAATTACTTAGTAGACAAGTGCATGATTAAAATGACTTGGTTGGATATGTCTAAAAACGTTGGATACGTTTGTTCACTAAATCTTCCAGCGACTGTTGCTAAGGCTTCTTACTGTTACGTAAACAATATTGATGACCTTTTAAAATATTACACTGAAGAACTACCAATTAGAATTAAGAAATCTAAAAATGCTGAATTATTTGCAGAAACCGGTTTTATGAGTAAACATCTGATTGATCTTATACATTTGTCATAAACTCAAACCCATTATTACTTGCTATAGTAATCAAGGCCTCTATATTATCCTTAAACCTTGTCCTAAGCGTTTTTCTGCTGATGTTATTGAACTCCTTAAGCTCTGGTATAAAAGTAAGGTACTCTTGCAATAACTTACGGGTCGACTCATTAATGTGCGCTTTCAATATGATATTGAGCCCAGCATCTGCAAGTCAAAGTAAGCATCAAAATAACGGGCCATAGGAGGGAGCTTGTCGCAACAGATCGTGTGTAAGTTCTCTACATTCACTATATTCGCATGGAATGAAAACATTACCTCAGACGCCCAATTTGTATATTATTTCAGGATGTAACGGAGCCGGAAAAACTACTGCCAGTTATACTGTGCTGCCTGAAATGCTAAATTGCCAGGAATTTGTGAACGCAGATAACATAGCTGCTGGTATATCACCTTTTAATCCGGCAAGTGTCGCGCTTGGCGCTGGGAGGATCATGTTAAACCGCATTGACGAATTAATGCAGGAAGGTGCTGATTTTGCATTTGAAACTACGCTGTCCACTAAGAGCTATGTTTCTCTGATTAAAAAGGCCAGGGCTTTAGGTTATAAAATTACCCTGGTTTACTTTTGGTTAACCTCTCCAGAAGAAGCTATAGCACGGGTTGCTACCAGAGTCAGTAAAGGCGGACATGATATACCGCATGATGTGATTAGGAGGAGGTATTATGGCGGATTAACCAATTTGTTCAAACTATATAAACCGATATGCGATTATTGGTTGGTTGTAAATAATTCAGCTGGAAGATCAGAGATAATAGCCGATGGTGAAGCTGATCAATCAGAATTAATATATAATTACGATATTTGGAATATGATAAAGGCTCAGATAATATGAACTTGAAACCGGAGAACATCGAATTAAGAGGTAAAATCATGGCTGGTATACATAAAGCGGTTGATAAACTCATTATAAGTAGTGCCGCCAATGACGAAAAATTAGTTCTTGCTGATAAAGACGGGAATATCAAACACGTTCCAGCCAAGGACTTATTGGCCACACCATCAAAATAAGTCCTTAATCTTTTATACTTTAGTAAAAGCTTTGCTTGATAGTCAATCAATTAGATTTTACTTGAGTGCTTTCTGTTTCATATTGAACTTTTCGGAAACTCAAACCCAATATTACTGATAATGGGGATTAATGGCATTTGAAATAAATCGCCATCTTTGTTGTGAATGAACATCTATCAAAATCAGATCGCCAAAAACGGATTTACCGTTATTGACGATGTATTTTCTGAGGAACAGATTTTGCAGTTTTGCGAAAAGATAGAAAATGCTAATAGTTCCAGCGATACCTTTAGAAGATCCACCGACCTATTTGCGATCAGACAGTTTTTAAAAGAAGTGCCAGATATTTATCCGCTGATTTTTAACGACACCTTTAAGAACCTGCTGGCCGGATTGTTCACAGAAGACCATTTTGTCGTCAAATCGATTTATTTTGATAAGCCAGAGCAATCCAACTGGTTTGTTTCCTACCATCAGGACCTGACGATCTCTGTTAACAAGAAAATGGAACTGGATGGGTTTACCAAATGGACAGTAAAACAAGGTCAGTTTGCCGTGCAGCCTCCGTTACACATTCTGGAAAAGAGTTTTACCGTCAGAATCCATCTTGATGATACCGATGCGAATAATGGAGCGTTGAAAGTTGTACCAGGTTCACACCTTAAGCAGATTTACCGTCCTGAAGCAATTGACTGGGATAAGGAAACTGAATTTACCTGTGCTGTACCAAGAGGAGGGGTTATGATTATGAAACCCTTATTGCTGCATAGTTCGAACAGAACAACAAATAACAACAAAAGAAGAGTAATACACATAGAATTTTGTTGTCATGAACTGCCAGGTGGGCTACAGTGGTCCGAAAGAATCTAGACTTATGGAAATCAAAATCCAATGTATTGCCTTCGCCACCAACAGGCTTTTATCACTGGCAATGGTAATTAATGATTATTTGTTTTAAGCTTGTTTACTAGTGATCCTATAGGGGAATAAACAAGGTGGTTGAAATTTTATTTTATTTGGAATATTTTCATATCTATATCTGAGGCTTTGCTAAAAATGCCCATTCGGGGGAATGGGCATTTTTAGATCGAAATAATATCATTTTAAAAGGAAAATCTAATAAATACGATACTTATTGATTAGATATTTTAATAATTCACCTATTTGAAGACACTATAATCTAATGCTAATCTGAATTGGTCCTTGTCAAGGGTTGGGATATTTGTGGTACCAACAGCTTTATAATAAGAGAGTTTGATATTTACTCGGTTTTTGACAAGAATTCCTAATTCGATTTTAGGGCCATGAGGAACCGATGCTGTATTTCCAAAATAAGAGGTTAAATCAGATTTTGACATTCCAATAATACCATAACGAGCTTGTAGCCAAAATACTCCACCATCCTGATAACCGGCATCTTCTTCCCATGCTCCTGTTTGAAAATAAAGTCCTGCATCAACGAATCCAGCTGGCTTTAATAAGGCGCTTGCATTAGTAACGTCCCTGCCAGAAACCAGTTTGCCACCAAAGAGTGTTGTAAATTTTAAAGAAGTAATATCGCTTTTTGAAGACAAAATCTTTAAGTATAAATTACTTGAAAGATTTAGAACTCCACCGGTAGGATTGATCAAACTTAATACAGTGTTTTTGTTTAATTCATTGGTGCCAAAATCCCCGCTAGTTGCACCAACTAATAAATACAAAGGTAGATAAAAAGCATCTGGCTCTCCGATATTTACTTTGACAGCTTGAGCTGTAGTTTGAAGTTGACCTTGGAAGCCATAATCGATAAGACCTTTTCCAAATAACTCTATTGACTTAGTTTTTTGGGAAGTACTGTCTGATTTTTCTAAGTACCCAGTGAAAACCTCGACAACTTGAGCGTTTGCGTTTAAACAAATAATTAGCAAAATAAAAGTAAAATTTTTTTTCATGATTACGTTTTTTTGATTTTAAAATATTTAATTTAGATATAGCGAATTTAAATCTAAAATAATGTTTAAATATTTAATTGCTCTTATCTTTTTTTCTTTTCTCTTTTCTTCTTTAAAAGCTCAAAATAATTCATACAATACCGGTGAATTAGAGTTTACTGATTCACTTGAAAAATCAGTTATTTCTACAAAATTTAAGAAGAAGGACTTTAAAATTGATACTTTGGTCGATTTAAGTAATAAAATGCCACCTGCTAGTGATCAGGGTAAGCAAGGTTCTTGCTGGGCATGGGCAGCAGCTTATGCAATGAGAAGTTGGATGGATTTTGAAAAAAATAAGGGTTACTATAAGGCTGACGGTTCTTTGGATAGCTCAACGCTTTATAGCCCTGCATTTATTTATGAAAAATACCGTAACAGACGCGACGAACCTTGCAACTCAGGTGCGCTTGCGAAGCTCACTCTTAATAAGATCCTTCAGGAAGGAGCAGTTACATTTGATAGATTTTCGTACAGGAGCACCGATTGTAACCGAAGCAATGATATGAATTCTTCAGTTTTACAAAGTGCTAAGAAGAATGCCTTGCCTGGTTATGATGTTTTTGTAGTGACGGATCTTTTCTCTGCCCAAAAGAAGTTAACTGATGGTCAGCCTTTGATTATCAGTATAAGACTTGATGATCAAGTAGGTGATTTAGGTCGTAGTCCCCGCACAGGGAAACCTAAAATTTGGAAGAACTACGGCGATAAAGATCAAACCCATGCTATGGTGTGTGTAGGATACTCGGATAAGCTCAATGCTATTAAAGTTTTAAATTCTTGGGGAAAAGATTGGGGTGATGATGGGTATATATGGATAGATTATGAAATTGCAAAGCAATCGATAAATTATTACTGCTATCCGCAAAAGACTCAAAAAAATATCAAAGTTACTACAGACTCAAAAGCAATTTTTGAATTAGCCTCCGATTCAAAATATTTGACACAACCGTCTGATGATTTTTGGTTCAAAGTGGGTTATTACGTGAAATTTGAAAATTATAAAATAGTGCTTGCAGATTTAAATAAGAGAGAGAAAACAGCAGTTGTTGAGGTTCGCGAGGCTTCTGATTATAAATTAATAAAGAGCTTATTCGTTAACGTAAATACAAGTAACGAGTTTTACATACGTGATAAGAAATATGAATTCCAATTTAAGGAAATTGGATATCGTGGATATAACATCTTTAAAAAGGCGGTAATTTTCGATATCTCCGAAATTTAGACAACTTTGTCGACAGCATAAATGACATAAAACAATAATGCGGAGAAGACATCTTATTGCATGGCTCTCTCAATTGCCCATCAATATTACTGACAATAGTGATCAAGGGATGCCCTTAGCAGCAGGGAACCATGGGCTCAGGAAGCGATAGGGCACCTCTCCGTCAAAGTAGCGAAGCAAGCGATGTGTTGCAGTATTGTTGCTTACTCTAAGTGTGTTACTAATGATCTCATAGAAAATAAAAAAGGTGAGCGAAGTTTTATTTTATTTTGAATATTCTTACATTTGTATCGGAGGCTTTGCTAGCGATAGCATTGCCTTTTCTCTTTTTATACTATAACAACACTCCATATAGTATGATTTTGGACATTGCCTATTTCCCTTGAGGTGATGTACCTCATAGGCTTTAACAATTCCAGGTAAGCATTTAATTCTTCTCTACACTTCTTGTCAAGCTTTCCCGCTCTAAAATTCCAGGATAATATATGAAAGCACTCTAAGTGACAAAACCGTCAAACAATTCTGGGGTGCACCTGGATGACGATTTTAAAAAACTGAGATCTCTCCCACAGCCTGTGCTGAACTTGTTTTGCTTCGCAGCTACTTCGTGGTCAGTATCGAGATGACGGCAAAAGCCGTACGGAGGTGGCTAAAGATACTCAAACCCGTTATTACTGGCAATAGTAATCAATGGCTGGATGTTGTCTTTAAACTTAGCCTTTAGCACTGAAATATCTAAACTACCAAAATCAACCAAATCCGGAATAAACGTCAAATAATCCTGCAGCAGCTTTTCTGTGTTCTTATTGTGCGCATTGCCGAGAACTGTCTTTAACCCCAGCATCTGCAGATCAAAATACGGATCGAAGTGCTGTGCCATAGAAGGGAGCTTGTCGCATTTGGAGCTGTTGAAACTTTGATCGGCAGGGATGAGGTTCCACAACAGATCGTGTGATACAAATGCGTAAGGTACAAAGTGCTCAACAGCATAGTCGCCAATGGTCAATTTCTTTTGTGTATAAATGCAATTGACCGGGCCATTGTGATGGATCACCAGGTCCCAGAAATCCTTGCGCTGCTTAGATAAACCATTTCTTTGTGGCGGTTTGATCAGCTTGTTTGGAATATCAGGGACATTAGGATGCGCTTTTGAAGATATAGACTCAGGTGCCAATAGCAAAAGGACTTTAAGATGCCACTGTTTTGAGAGAGGTAAGGTCTTCAAAGTTTGTTTAATATATCTAAAGCTCCTATCTCCATTTTTGAAAAGGCAAACCATTTTTTCCCAAGATCTTTTAAGGAAGCACCAATATGATACACCGTAGTACTATCCAAAATCAGAAACCGATCATGTGCATGCTTGAACTCTTTAACTGTTATAACACCATATTGCGTCTGATATTTAGCCAAATCTAAGCTCAGTATGCAGTCTTTTTTTGTATAAATCGACAGAGCTACATTTTTATTGCGTTTGGCAAACATCTTTAGTACAGTATCATCGACATAATTATCAATCAATACAATGGAATGCTTAGCCTCGCGGATTAGATCAGCTACGAAAGTATAAGCATCAAATACCTGCCCGTCATAAAATATCCCTTGTTTAGGCTTTAGATCGTTGCTTTGCAAAGCATCAAAGATCTTATCAAACTTTTCGTCCGCCCTGAGTTGCTTTCGCTCCACGTTTTCTAGTCTTATAAATACTTCAGCATTATCCTTTAAGAATTTCCGCATCTCTACAAAAGCATCCATGATCTGAATACTTATTTTAACAGCAATCTCGCTTCTTAAAACTGAACTAAGCATGGCAATACCCTGTTCCGAAAATGCATTGATCTGGTAGCTAGAATGTTTTAATGTCTTAAACCGGTCACAGTTTGTTACCAGTCCATTTTTTTCAACTTCATCTAGCTGGAAACAGAATTTCTCTGGAAATCTGCTCACATTACGTTTAACAGCTTGGTTAAGCGCTTTGGTTGTAGTTGTATACAGCTTCGCTAAGTCTCGATCAACCATTACCTGCTTGCCCCGTATTGTAAAAATTTGACTCTGTATAGTTTCGTTAGTAATAGGTAATAAATCAGACATAGCTTGCATTTTCAAATTATGCTGCAAGTATAAACAACAAGTATTCAATTAGTCGGTGATTATCCGGTTAAGTTAGCGCTTGATATGAAAATTGAGTTTTGGACCAATAACAAGAGATCTCTCCTTCGTCGAGATGACGGCAAAGGTCCAGAAGGACTGCAAGGGTCGGACAGAGGCGTGTTATAGAAACTCAAACCCATTATTACTTGCTATCGTAATCAAAGGCTGTATATTATCTTTGAACTTAGCCTTTAGCACAGAAACATCCAAATTACCAAAATCCCCCAAATCAGGAATAAACGTCAGGTAATCCTGCAGCAGCTTTTCTGTGTTCTTGTTGTGCGCATTGCTGAGCACAGTCTTTAAGCCCAGCACCTGCAAATCAAAATGCGGATCAAAATGATGTGCTATAGAAGGGAGCTTGTCGCATTTGGAGCTGTTAATAAGATTAGAAATATGCTTTTATAGGGCAATTTATTTGATAGACATTTCTTCCCGTCTTTAATTGATTCCAATCAACCTTTATCTTCTATATTTAATTGATCATTGAGAGTTAATTGATTTTCTTCTATTACTCCAATTTCTTCTAAAGAGATATCAGATAAAAATTCTTGAATTTTTATCTGATTTAAACTTTTTTCTAGAAATTCATTGAGTTCATTATCTTTCATAGATTGAATGGAATGCTTGAAACCAAATCTTTCTCTTAATTTTATCCCTAATTCACGAGGCCAATATTGCATACTCATTTGAATAATCTCTGCACCTATTTTTTCAGCTGCAGCTTTTGTCTTTCCTGTGTTTGGTAATCTATCGATGATTATAAAAGTGACAGAAGATCCTTTCCCAGCACTTGTTTCTATTTCCTTATCAAATCTTGAAAGTTTATCTTTTGAAATTTCAGAATTACCGGGACCTATAAAACCAATATCAAATCTCGCTACTTTACCAGCAGAAATTAACAATGTTGCATCGCTCTCCCTATTTGCACTACTATCAGAAAGCCAAAATACTCCTTCGGTCTCAGTGTTTATTTTAGGGTCCACTCTTTTAAAACCAAGTATTGTTAAGATTGATCCTAATACAAGTTTTTCAAATAACTTTCCGTACATTGATTTATCTGATCCTCTTATAGTGAGCGTTTGGGCACCGATCATTGTTGTCAATCTGATCATCCCTTCCCAGTCAAGTCTTATTTCTTCTCTTTTATCTGTATCATTGTAACCTAAAGTAATGGAATAATCACCAATTTGTTTAGCACAATGATCCGCAGATTCTCTAATTGCCAATTCAAAGTCTTTAACATAATCTTGTAATGCGGCGCTATCACTCCTCAAAACATTTTGCACAGATTTACCTGTTAATCCAATTATCCATTGTGCAAGCCAAACAGCAGAATTATCATTTTTTCTAGATATTTTGAGGAAATCAACCGCTGACTGAGAAAGCTGCGATTGTAAATTGTCAATTTTTAAATAACCTTTAGTAACCATTGCGATTAATGCTCCACTAACTTGTGATATTCTACGTCGAGAAAGAGGTTCCGTTTGTGATCTTAGGTTTTCACCTATCATTACGCTATATACGGCATTCCTCACCGAATCAACTCCGATTCGTTCAATAAATTCCTTACCACCACCCGTTAATAAAACTTTTCCCTCTTCAGGGAAAAATGAAAATACATTTGTACTTGTTTCAGAAGTTGATTTAAGAGCTTTTGTCATGTTATTTATGTTTTACAACTTTTTTTTCTTTGTGGGTACCGGTGCATGAGTATTAACCCAAAGAATTTCCTCAGCAATTGAACTATTTGCCTTTGTAATTTCATCCTGAATTATCTGCAAGTAATTCGGGTTAATTTCAAATAACACGAACCTTCTATCTAATTTGCTACATGCTACTGCAACAGTTCCTGACCCAGCAAATGGATCCATAACAACATCTCCTTTAAATGAATAATATTTTATGACCTTTTCTGCTAGTTCTACAGGGAAGGGGGCAGGATGTTTAGAATGAGTATTTGGATTTATTTTCCAAATATTTGTCTTTTCATAATCGTCTCCAATTCTCGAGTCCTGAACTATATTTTTATCAGGGTGATTTTTTATGAACCAATCAATTAATAAATCTGATTTCTTTCTAAACACCAAAACATATTCGGTAACCGGAACTGCTTTATATTGCATCGCATTTCTATCTTTTGCAAACCTTCTTCCCCTTCCAGTTGCCCATCCTGCTCCTTCAGGTTTTACCCAAATAATATCGTCAATAAATTCAAAGCCTTCTTCAATAAAAATTCTATGTAGATCAAAGGGAACAGCAATTCTACGAGACGATTCGTTACGGTTAGCTCTTCTAATTAGGACATGTGAGCAATTCATCACAAAAAACTTTCCATCGTTCAAAACTCTATGAGACTTACGAATTATTTTACGCATCTCTTTTAAATAATCTTCATAGACTTCATAATCGCTATATTCTGGTCTAGCATTAAAATAAGGTGGTGAAGTGAAAATTAAATCGACGCTTTCAGTCGGCATCTCATCTATTAAATTAGAGCTATCTCCTAAACCAATTGTGTTGCGAACTTTCGATAAGATATATTGTTTTTTCTTTTCTTTCCCTTTTCGAGTATTAATTTCCTTCTTACCTAATAATCTAGCTTCAAGCATTGAAGGTTTGGTAGTTTTGTCAGATAAAATTTCGGTTGTAAAGGCATCGATAACAACTTCACCTATTTTTTCTTTCGATAATCCACTTATAAGTGGCACTCTCCATATATTATATCGATCATCAATTTCAGGCAGCCCCAGATTTATAGCTTGAACTAGATCTATTTCTTTTAACCATATATTTGTTATGTCCTTACATTGTAAAACATTGGATACAAGGTAATTTCTTTTATTTGAGACACTTTTTTTTTCCTTTATCACTCCTAATTTCCTATTTATTTATTCGACAACTAAATTACATCAAGAATACTCAATAATGGCGTCAAGTTTCAAAAAAATCATTAACAATACAATTTTTTACACAATACTAAATCTTAGAATAAAATAATTCACTATTAAATAAGGTATTATTTATCGGGTTTTTTAAGGCAGATCTTGGCTATTAGCTTATATGAATTCAAACTAATTGTGCTAGAAATCGTAATTCATGATTACGTATCTTTGAATGAGCATTATGGGTCTGTAGATCTCAGCTGTAGAATTTGGTCAAATCCGAGATGAGATAATCTTGTGTGAAGTGAAAATAACAAAAAGTAACCTTACCGTTTTTTACCTCAATACAAAAGTATATATTTTAGCAATATTCATAAATGCTGATACATGTCAAACTGGTACTATAATATCGTAGAGTTTATCGCTGAAACTATCAAATTAATTGAACTTCAGGCGTTGTTTTTAAAATTGGCTAAACACCAGACGGAAACTTGGCACGCGCAGTGCCCGGCATTTATTGCTGAACCTGTTAACTATTTCTTTGATACGACTGGTATTTATTTGAGGGGGAACAATGGCATTCTGAAGAGGAAATATTAGAGCTATTGCTAGAACGAAAAAAAACTCAAAGTAATTGTTAGATTTGAAACACTTAACCTCTATAAATGTCATTTGAACAGGGAATATACGAGCAGCTGATTACCAAGATTATTGCCAATAAGCTAGATGCTCTAGATAACGATGCTTTCTATATAAAAACAGTGGCGTTAGATAAAGCAGAAGCTTCTCGTTATTTAAGCCAGTATTTATCAGAGACAATAAAATACGCTCTGAAGTTTGTTAAGGACGAAGAAAACAGCATTCAAAATAAGGTTGAACTATCAAACAAGCTAATTCAATTACTAATTGCCGAACTTCCTGATCTCAACTTAACAGAGAATTTAATTCATAACGAAGGGAAAATACTTGAGGCTGTAATTACAAAATTAGATTCCCCATATCCGGATCTTGGAAAGCGGATACAAGAGATTATGCCGTATACCAGGCTGAGCCAGAGTGAATTGTTTACGGGGAGTAACGTAGGGATATCTTTAGAAAGTGAGATAAAAAAAGAGATTCTTTCTTCCGATGAAATTTGTTGGTTGGTGTCTTTCATTAAATATTCCGGTATCAGAATATTCAAGTCTGAATTAGAGGAATTTACCAATAGCGGTCGGAAATTGAAGATTATCACGACGACCTATATGGGCGCTACTGATCCGAAAGCTATTGAATTTCTAGCTGGTCTGAAAAATACCGAAATCAAGGTTTCTTATAACACTGATCATGAACGGTTGCACGCAAAGGCATATTTGTTTTTAAGAAAAACGAAGTTTGATACCGGATACATTGGTTCTTCAAACATATCCAGATCGGCACTTACCAATGGCTTAGAGTGGAATTTAAAGGTTACTTCCAAAGAAATCGGGCACATTATAGAGAAATTCAAAAAGACGTTTGAAACTTACTGGGAAGATAAAGAGTTCGAATATTACAACCTTGGCACTGATAAAGAGAAACTGACCAAAGCCATTAAGCAGCAAAGTTCTTCAGATAGAAGTAACATCACTACTTTCTTTGATTTAAAGCCGTTCCCATATCAAGAGGAGATCTTACAGAAGTTGGATTCAGAACGACAGATTCATCTGAGAGCTAGAAACCTTGTCGTCGCAGCAACGGGAACGGGAAAGACAGTGATATCTGCGTTTGACTACAAGCGGTTTAAAGATGGAAATCCTCGGGCACGACTCCTTTTTGTTGCTCATAAAAAGGAGATACTTACACAGGCCCAAGAGACATTCCGACACGTTCTTAAAGACGCTAACTTCGGGGATTTGTGGGTTGATGGCCTTGAATCCGTAGAGTATGAATACTTGTTTGCTTCTGTGCAGACTCTAAACAGTAGAATGCACCTCTTAAATTTATCTGCAGATTTTTATGACTACATCATTATTGACGAGGTACATCATATTGCTGCCAGTAGTTACCGGCCTGTACTGAATAAATTTAATCCAAGTTTACTTCTAGGACTTACTGCTACGCCAGAGCGCTTAGATGGTGAGGATATATTGAAAGATTTTTGTGGTGTTATTGCTGCGGAGATTAGGTTACCAGAAGCGTTGAATCGGAAATTATTAACCCCGTTCCAGTATTTTGCCGTTTCGGATTCCATCGATTTGAAAGATGTTAGCTGGAAAAACGGTAGATATGAAAGTAAGGAGCTGACACGCGTCTACACAAAGGATGATCGAAGGGTTGCAGAAATATTGAGCAATTGTGAAAAGTATCTGACCGATGTACATGAGGTTCGGGCAATCGGCTTTTGCGTCAGTACTGAGCATGCGCAATACATGGCAGAAAAATTCATCTTTGCCGGCCTGCAAGCAGATTATCTGACAAGTGACAATGCTAAACAGAATAGAGATGGCGCTAGAAGTCGTTTACGGAGTAAAGAAATTAACTATCTTTTTGTTGTAGATATTTTTAATGAAGGTATTGATGTGCCGGAGATTGACACTGTACTGTTTTTAAGGCCTACGGAGAGTTTAACTATTTTCTTACAGCAATTGGGTAGGGGATTGCGGTTAGCCAGTGGAAAGGACTGTTTGACAGTGTTGGATTTTGTTGGTAATGCAAGACCTGAGTATGATTTTGAACATAAGTTTAGAGCACTTGTAGGAAAGACGCATACCTCAATGATTAAAGAAATTGAAGATGACTTTCCTCATTTGCCACTGGGCTGTTCAATTGTATTGGAGAAAAAAGCAAAAGATGTCATCTTAAAGAACATTCAAGAGGCCACTCGCTTCAATAGAAATCAACTGCTTACTAAGATTAGGAATTTTACACATAATAGTACTTCGGAATTGACCCTAGAAAACTTTATGGCGTTCTATCATATTGAAATCCAGTTGGTTTATAAAAAAGGAAGTTGGAAAAGGCTGTGTGCAGATGCCGGTGTAGTTCCGCAGTTTAATGAACCACAGGAAAAGGAATTGACACGGGGAATAAAGAAAATAATGCAAGGCAATTCTATTAGTTATTTTAAGTTCCTGTTGAATTTAATTGAGCAAGGCTTCCGGTTAAATAAGCCATCTGAGGTTGAACAGCAGATGTTATTGATGTTTCATTATGATGTTTGGCAAGCTGCTGGACCAACTCTTGGATTTAATAGCCTGGAGGGTAGTATAAATGCATTGGCTGGGAATCCCAATATGATTGCTGAGCTGTCTGAAGTATTGGGATTTTTAATTAACAAGGTAAGTTTTGTTGAAAAGGATGTTGATTTGAGTTTTGCTTTTCCTTTGAATGTACATGGTCGCTATAACAGGGATCAAATACTTGTGGCTATGCAACTGCATAAATTTGAAAAGGCATCGTCGAATAGGGAAGGAGTGGCTTTAAATAAGGAGCTAAATTCAGAGGCGTTATTTGTGACACTAAAGAAATCTCAGAAGGAATATTCCCCAACTACATTGTATGATGATTATGCAATTAGTGAGTCTCTATTTCACTGGCAATCACAAAATAGAGCATCCCCTGAGAATACCTCTGGTATATCTTACATTCAGCAAGCAGATACTGGTAAAAATGTATTTTTGTTTGTGCGTGAGCAGAATGATGACGAATATGGTAATACCATAGCTTACGTGTTCTTAGGCTTGGCAGATTTTGTGAAAACAAAAGGAGCGAAGCCCATGAATATAGAATGGAAGTTACAGGAGCCTATGCCAGCTTATATTTGGAAAGAGAGTGGGAAGCTGGCGGTGGGTTGACGCTATTTTTTTCCCGAATTGATTCTGGCCTGAATATTTTTAATATCTTCTATTAGTTCATCAGATTTCACAGGCCAAACAAAATAAGTGTCGGAAAATTTACACCTATTCCAAGCATCATTTAAGTAGAGAGCGAAAAGTTTAGCCCTCTCGAGACGATACTCTATATCATATTTATTACACATTTGATTTCTTACTTCAATCTGGAAAATTGGCACATCAACAATTATAGCGTCAATATATGTGAAGGAAGTTATTAAATAATTTATATGATAAATCCCAGAACTCGTGGTACGCAGCATAAGACTCGATTTTTCGGTACGTAACGAATTTCCTTTTTCTGAAGTTTCAAATAATTGCTTATTATACATAAAGTTTAATGCGGAATCAATCATAGAAGGATTGAAGCCCTTCTCCTGCATGTATGAATATACTTCATTAATAGGAATAAAACCTTCGTTTCTACTATTGACGGATTGATCATTCAGTAAACCCAGTATTATTGGGATTGTAAAGTGGTCACTTTCATTACTATTTCTTACATCGAAGATGTTAACAATGTCTGAATTATAGGAATTGTAGTAAATATTGTCTCCAAATATGATACTTCTTAGCACCTCATGTACAGGAATAGTATAACTTCCTCTGTCTTCAATTATTGAAATGATTTTTTCTGTATCAACATGGCCGCTACCCAGAAATTTCTTAATAAGTTCTATTGATTTTCTTACATTTCCATTTGAAATATTCTCAATAAATTGGAAAAGACCTCGATTTCGAAGTAACGAGTTTTTAAATGACTCCAATAACATTTCCAATTTAGAAAAGCTTGTTTTATTTTGAAGCTTTGATAGCGAAATTTCCCCCTTAGTTATTTTTTGAGCAAATGTCAACCTTTTAATTATCACATCATCAATCCTTGGAGGGGAAATTGTAAAAGCCTTAGTGTGATAACCACTTAAAGCACCTGTTGATTTTTTTGTTCTGTGGAAGGTCTCAGGCCTCAAGGATAAAAATACTAAAGTTGGCCAATCAGTTGCGAATTCTTGAGCAATCAAAAATGCGCTTTCCTGATCCGCATCATTTCTTTGATCACAGTTATCAATGAAAATTATTATTTGTTTAGATTGGTTCTTACAAATATACTCCAACGATTTTTTTAAATGGGCTATTTCGTCATTGACCAGATCACTTAGAAAATCAATTTCTTTTTCGATGGCTTTAGAGCTCTCGATTTCATATAGTCTTTTTACGTGGACACTTTTTTTGAAATTTTCCAACTCGACATAATATGCGTGTCTAACAAAATCATCATCAGTGATATTGATTCCGTATATATTATTGAGTTGATCAATAATAATTTTTAATATGGCTTTCCTTATATCAAAAGTAATAATAGCTTTTGAGCCAAGATCTATTTTGAAAGTTATAGATTTTTGAAAAATTTGAGGAGCTTCAACTAACAGGAGATTGTCTATAAATGTGCTTTTTCCTACACCAACATCACCTATTAGTAATATTGGCCTTTTGCTGAGACTGTTGGCGAAAAGATCTAATAGATCATTTGATACGCCCTTTTTATTCATTACTTGTTCTAATACGGCTTTTTTATCGTTACCCTCAAATAAGTAGCTATATCGTGTCGTTAATATTTGCCTGCTTAATACAGAGTATTGAGATAATGATCCACTTTTACAATAGCAATCCTCAAGAAATTCCTTTTCAATCGCTTTATCTTTGATTACGTCTTCTAGCACTAGATCGCTTATTATTTCAACCTCAGTTTGAAAAGGATTTCTATTTTTAACACCTGGATAGTCATCAATAATTGAGCTTAATTTTGGCGGTAGATTTTCGTTAAATTCTCCAGTAAGTTTTTTTAAAAGGCGTTCTTCATTAAACCCGTCCTTCGATAAAAAATTCCAAACCTCCTTATAGTTGTCCAGGAATATCTTTAAACTCGGTATAACTAAGGCTTGACCGTCTAAAGGAGCAATGGAGTCATTTCTATTTGCTATAAATGCAATTATTTGCCACCCATTCGTAACTACGCCAATTTGAATTCCTCGTTCATGACAATATCCACTTACTTGATATAAGGCCTTCTTGATATTCTCATTATCCTTCACGATTGATTTTAAAGGATAAATCAACTTAGTAGCCCCAGCTGGTAATTCAAAATAATTTCCCGTTTTTTTTGCTTCCCATACGGCAACTGGTCTGAATAAATTTAGTTTGTAATCCGAATAGTGACCGTCCTTAACATCTTCATTATTAATGTCTTTTGGTTCCCATCCTAGACAATCGATCAATATTCTATCTATGAATCTAAAACGAGTATCAGCTTCGTTTAATCTTTCTTTTTCTATTTCGGAAAATTCTTGGAGTAAAGTTTGAAGTGTGTCCCTGCCTTTCTCATAAAGATCAATCATACTTTTCTATAAATGTTTTCTCAATTTACAATTATTAATGGGAAAAAAAAGAATTACTTATATCCTAAACTACTGTAAAAAACAGATGTGCTTATTATGAAATCTTTCGGCCACTTATAGTTCTTAACCCAAACTTATATAACTTAGCACAAACAAAAAGATTATGTAAACAGCTAAATATTATATTTTTGCCAAATAATCCAAGAAATTGGAGCATTTAGCGCCAAGTCTACAGCCAATTGCCATATATATCTGCCAGATTTTTTCCAGTGAAAATACTCTCATTTCAATATTTCAAAAACTTCAGGGTCTTCGGTAGAATATCTCAATCGTATCGCCGACAAACGTTTACCTTGCTTTCACCTACCTCCACACCACGTCACCTGTTGCGGGCGTTTTAGTATTTAATTTTATCATACCCGTCCCATCTGCATTTATGGTATACAGCATATAGTCTTCCATATGCGTGTAGCCCCCGAAAATGATTTTCTTGCCGTCCGGCGACCACCTTGGTGAGTTGACAATGAGTTGGTCGTTGGTGATTTGCTTTTCTCCCGTTCCGTCAATATTGATAGTGAATAACCTGTTTTGTCCTACCTTATTTTCAACATTTCCGTTAAATAGAATTTTGTTGCCATCGGGTGAGTAGGACGGAAAATTTTTCACCTTAGCCTTTGTCTTCAATATGGTTGCATCTGTGCCATCACTATTCATGACATAGAATTGATACTCTTCATAGTTGTCCTTTTTTGCATCCTTGTTTGACATAAACACGATCTTCTTGCCATCCGGAGACCATGCGCCCGCAGAGGTAAAATTGAATATTCCGTGATTTTCAAAGAATGTCAATTGTTTTTCTCCCGTACCGTCGATATTCATGGTAAAAAGCTGGATGGCATATAATCTGTCCTTAGGTGAGGTGCTGAATAGGATAGTTTTTCCATCCGGAGAGAATGATGGACTGGCTTTTAATCGGTTTGGACTGTTAGTAAGTCTTGTCGCACCAGTACCATCAGCGTTCATGATGTATATTTCATAGATGCTTGGACCGCTTTCGTTGGAGACAAAAATAATTTTGGTGCCGTCTGGCGACCACGACATTCCGTGAATCTGCAGATATTCCGGATTTGGGAATGAAGTGAGCTGTTTTTCATTGGTTCCATCGCTATTCACGGTATAAAACTGCCGATGCAAGGGTAGATTTATGGTTCCTCCAGCATATAGTATTTTATTTAGTAGTTTAGGGTTCTGGCCCTCTGTTTCCTGTTCTTTTTCCTCTTCTTTTGGTTTTTCTTTTTTGCAGCCTGTTACAGCAAATGTTGCTACAGTGATCAGCAAAATCATTGTTATTGAGCGTCTATTCATCTTTTGTTTAATGCTTGCTTAAAAGTATTAATTTATTTTCAGTTTCTCTGTCTATATTATATTCTTGCTTAAAAATTTACCTTTAGAGGTTCTCATTTATATTTGCGACATGTCAACGCCCTCAGGACAAATTGAAAATCCCTTAAGTAAAACAAAGCTTGCGCTTCTTTTTGCGGGCCCATTGGCTTTGTAATAGGATAGATCAATAAAAAAATAGCTGTGCCTCCGAGATCATCTTCTATGAAACTGCTTTTTTCTTAAGGGGAAATATTATATTTACATCTTATTTTCAAACTATGAATTTCAAAAACGCTCTCGTCAAAACTCTGGTTTTGGTCGTACTACTGTTTCAGGGATGCAGCAAAAAGAACTCAGGCCCTGACGAACCTGAAGAAAAGCCCGTACCGCTGGCAAAGTTAAAGTCTGTGCGCCCGCCTGATGGGCCAGGTGGGATAGATTATTATTACAACAGCAACGGTCGTATTGACAAAGTGGAGACCAGATCTGGGTCTGATTTGATGTCAGTTCATGATTTTGTTTACAAAGACGGCATAGTAATGTCATTGAATGTTTCCACACCACCTCCTCCAAGGTGGAAAGATCCATTGGAGCCATATTTCAAACAGATTTATAAATACAGCGGGAATCAGATAGTCGAGGTTCTGATAGAAAAATTAGGTCCACAACCACGAGAAGATAATTCACTGGTTACGCTTACCTATGATAGCAGGGGCTTCATCAAAACAAAGAAAATGGAATTTCTGCGCAGTGGGGGCATTATAGAATTGGTTTCAATTGACAGGTTAACGACGGACGATAAGGGGAATGTAACCAAGATCGAAAGGGATCATTATGTAAGGGGTGCACTTGCTGGTACGTCTGTTGAGCTCAGGGAATACGACAATAAAATCAATCCTCTTTACAAGCTGGTTTCTCCGACTAATATTGATGAATACTTCAATCCGAATAACAGGGTAAAAAATACTGGCTTCGATCAATATGGAAATCCGTACCCGACTGTTTATGAGTATGAGTACAATGCTGAAGGCTTGCCGGTTAAACAGACCACTAAGACGGCACTACAAACATTTGATCTTTTGTTTGATTATTACAAATAGACTGAGCGCTCTAAAATTTATTGATAATCTCTTAGGATGTCCGTTAAAGAAATCATCATTGTCTTGTTTATTCATGTGCTTGTGCCTCTAGCAGGGCTCGCGATTTACCTTCGCTTGCTGGCAAAGCTTAGAAAGCAGAACCTGGTCAGTACCCTGGGGATCTACTTTTTAATTATCTTTATTACTTATGGTGGTTTGTTGATGGTCGTGTTAACTGGATTCTTTTGGCGGTGGTCGGGAATGGCTTCATTAGGTATGTTTTATTTAATGCTCCCTGCCCCGGTATTGATGGCTGTTACGGCCTACAATAATAACAAGCTCAAATCGGTTTCTAAATATCATTTTTTAGCTTTCCGGGCGGGTTTGCTTTATTTTGTAATTTTTCCTGGATTCGTTTTGATCACTTATTTTGTTCAAAGTTTTTCGCATGCAGATCGTCTATAATAACCCTAGGATTAAAACGCATCAAATTCACTGATCACATCAAAGCCAAGGGCACCTTTTTTCACATGTATATAAACACTTTTAGCCCGCTTAACTTTTTCTGTTTCCGGATATTTAAAAATCAATTCTTTTTCAGATCCAAAATAATCGAATCTCGCAACAGGACTTCGGCGTTCTCTATGTCCTTTCGGCCCAGGCAACGAACTCTTCTCTGCAATTGGAAATGTCTTTACTTCAGTTTCATTGTTTGCCAGATAAAAATTGGCGGCCATTAAAAGGTAACAAACGATACCTCCCCAGGCGCAGCAGCTTAGAACCAGCTTAAGAAAAATATTTCCGCCTGGATATAATTCGTCCAAGTGTCTTGAAGTAATGAAATGGCCCAAAATTCCGACAACAAATAATACGGCCAAAGGAATAAGGTAAGATATAATGGTCACACGGAAAATTTGAACTTCTAAAACCAGCAAAAGTATTCCGAGTAAAAAGGACGCGTTGTAAAAGAATTTCCAGAGTTTTTCGGGTCTTAGAATACTGTTGCGTTTGGCCAAATTGGTTTTCCTGATCAGGGATTTGTTTCTAACTGCTTTGGACATAAGAATCGTTAAAGTTTGGTGTTCGAAGATAAAATTTAGTCATTCAGCCATTTTTACTGAAAATGCTTATTATTCCCCTTTAAAAATCTCCTTAAGATCATCTTTTATGAAGCTACTTTTAAAGTTAAAGGAAATCATTGCTACAATATAGGAGAATAATATAGGTACCATAGGGAAAAGAATTATTGGCCAATACGATCTGTTGCTGCTAATGATAAATGCCAGTGTAACAGCAAAAAATATAAGATAGAAAGACATGGCAAAGGCGATTAATAACCTGTCGAGTTTTATGGTTACACTCACAGTTACATTTCCTTTAGAGTCGTCGATCTTTCCGCTTATAATTGGCAATGATACCCCATTGTGGCTAATCTTCGATAACCTAAATTTATAGCCCAGCAATTCTCCTTTAAAAGGCCGATCTAATTTGCCGAATTTCCAATTGAGGAGAGAGGGATTAGGGTCTATTTTTGATACCAGCCTTTTTATGACCTCGTCTTTATCAAGATTGGTTGTGTAGGTTATTCGTTCATATGGTATAAAAACAGCCATTTTTGGAGAGGTTAATCAATATGTTCATTAAAGATATGGAAAAGAAAAGTTTTCTAGAGTTACTGTCATCCCCCTCCGCACAATTTCTCCGGGCCTTCTGCATACCTTCTGCGGTTAAAAGTACCTCTAACCGCAGAAAGTACGCCACGTAACCGCAGGACAAGCGCAGGAAGCCGCTTCCAGGCGCAGAAAATAGCATTAACTCAGTCCAGCAGCGGTCTCGGATCAAACACTACCCTGAAGTTTTGTATTTTACCATCCAGAAGCTGATACCATCCAAAGCTGAAAATTCAGTTTTGATTGGTGGGAACTGGTGCGCTGTTCAAAACAATCCTGTTTTCCCCGGATGCAGATAAGAAAGGTAAGATCCGCGAATTAATTCTGCTGTGTGATACTGTAATCATTAAGGCCGTCAATGGAATAAATATAACGGCTGCTATGATTAATGGTTTCCAGATTGGTTTTGCCCGGTGCCTGGTATCAGCACCTATATACCTTGCCCAAAATAGTTCGTACATAATTAATACACCAATGCTGTTGGCGATAAATGTGAAAGAGCCATTGGCATTAAAGCGGTCTAAAATAGCCATAGAAACTACAGAATATAGAAAGCCAAAAACTATCACCGGCCAGCCAGGCTTGCCGGCATCTTTACAATTAGATGCCAGCATAAATGACCCAAAGAATGTAGAAAATAAAATAGAGAAGACATAGATTGCAGTTTTTGAATAGTATTGAGGAGCATCCGGATCCTCTACGACATTCCTTTTCCAGGAGTTTTTGTTTTTCTGTTGTTCAAGAATTGTTTTAGCACCCAATTCTCTTTGAACATCATCATCAATTGTATCGGGAAGTTGAACACCTCTGCTTTTTAATTCAGCCAAGGCCAGCTGTACCGCTTCTTCTGTGTGTTTGTCAACGTTATTAATGTAATACATCAACTCATTATCCGTTTTACCGGCGATTTTTTGTTTAAGAGCACTCATTATAGTTTGTAATGGTCAAAACGAAGATACATTTTAGTTCAGATAATCTATAAAGCTTAGCGATGACCATGGCAGAAGAGACATCCAGATGGGATTGTACGTGTTGTTGTACAACTCTAATTTTTTAATTATATTTGAATTCCAATACTATAGATAAGATCATGGAGATTACAACATACTCTAACTTTAGACAACATTTAAAGAGCTTTCTGGATAAAGTATTCTTAAATCAGGGTCCGCTGTATATCAGCAGGAGCAATGGAGAAGATGTTGTTGTGCTTTCAAAGTCTGACTATGAAAGTCTAATGGAAACATTTCATTTATTAAAAAGTCCTAAAAATGCTTCACGGCTTATGGAAGGCATTGAAGAATATAAAAAAGGCAAAGGGCAGGAAAGATCGCTTATTGAGGAATGAAGATTATTTTTCAAAGCGGTGCCTGGGAAGACTACCTTTACTGGCAACAAACTGATAAATCAATTTTAAAGAAGATCAATATGATCATCAAAGAAATTGAGAGAACACCATATGAGGGGCAAGGGAAGCCTGAAATGCTTAAGCATGATTTATCGGGGTGGTGGTTCAGAAGATTAAATCTGGAGCATCATGTCGTGTATAGGATAGAAGATGATTCAATAATTATTCTGCAATGCAGGTATCATTATTAACGTCCATCTATTTTCTCCCGTGATTAACGTTGGTAATTAAATAATGTATAAACTTGCCACAACTAATTATTATCTTTAATACAGGGAAAATTTAACATCATGGCTGGTTATAGCTCTTATACCGATCAGGAACTTGTGGCTTTTTTAAAGCAGGGGGATCATGCGGCCTTTGCAGAAATATTTGAAAGATACCATTCGCTGCTTTACATTTTTGCCTATAAAAAGATTAATGACAGGGAGGAGGCCAAGGATATCGTTCATGATCTGTTTGCCGCTATCTGGGAGAAGCGTGAAAGTCTGAGTATAACCGGGCAAGTGCTGGCCTATTTGTATACGGTATTAAAAAACAAAATATTTGACCTGTATAAGCATAAAAAGGTAACTCAGCGCTACCTGGATGCCTTCCAGGAATACCTTAATGTGGAGCCTGAAGCCACGGATTACAGAGTGAGGCATAATGACCTTGCAGCTTTGATAGAAAAAGAGATAGCCGCATTGCCGGAGAAAATGCGAATCGTCTTTGAAATGAGTAGAAATACAGAAATGAGCAGGAAAGAAATTGCGGATACGCTCGGTTTGCCTGAAGAAACCGTAAAGAGCAGGATGCACAGTTCTTTGAAAATCCTGAAGGGAAAACTGGGGCCGAAAAGTTTTTTAATATTTTTTTGACCCTGGCTTAACATCAAATCGTTATGTATCTAAATAGGATAATCAAAACATGTCACAACAGGATGCTAAAAGTTTAATTGAGAAGTACCAGTCAGGATTGTGCAGTCCAGAAGAGAAGGCTATCGTAGAAAACTGGCTGACCTTTGGCGAGGCTACTGATCTCGATTTGTCTGAAGCTGAACTTAATGCTGATCTAACGGAACTAAGGCAAAGAGTAATAGGGACAGACCGTAAGACTGTCAAGCTATGGCCGAAGATAGCGGTTGCAGCTTCCCGAAGTAAATTCGGGACTTCGCTGATAGCTGCCGCTGCGGTAGCTGTTGTTGTTTTTGGTGCAGGCTTGTTTTATTTTGGCGGTGATAACCGGTTAGAACCGGTTAAAACGGCTGTTGCAAACGATATAGCTCCAGGGAAAAATGGTGCGACTATTACACTAGCTAATGGCAAGATGATACAGCTGAGTGATGCGAAGAGTGGGGTAGTAGTGGGAAAAGATTTAAAATATGATGACGGTACTGCCCTCTCTGGCTTGCAGCCATCTCTCCCAGGGGGAGAGAGGAGCATGGCGCTTACTGCAAGTACTGCCAAAGGCCAGACTTACCAATTCACACTCCCCGACGGAACCAAGGTCTGGCTAAACGCTGACTCAAAACTTGAGTTTCCATCCAATTTTGTGAATAGTAAAACAAGAAATGTGAAACTATCAGGTGAGGGGTATTTTGAAGTAGCAAAGGATAAAACTCATCCTTTCATGGTAGCGACGGATAAACAAGAAGTAGAGGTGCTGGGTACGCACTTTAATATTAATGCGTACAAGGATGAAGATAATACTAAGACGACGTTGTTGGAGGGAAGTGTAAGAGTTTATAATTTGCCAGAGCCTGGAAAAGATTACGAGACATTGGCAGATAGAATGGTACTCTTAAAACCTAACCAACAATCTGTTTTAGCCGGTTCTAACCGGTTAGCAGTAACCGACATAGACCCTGAAGCTGCTGTCGCCTGGAAGAATAACAAATTTATGTTTGACAGTCAAAGCATCACAGACATTATGCGCATGGTGTCACGCTGGTACAACGTAGAGGTCATATACACCGGAGAGTTGCCAACGGATAAGTTTTGGGGATCTGTGTCCAGGTTTGACAATGTATCTAAAGTGCTGAAAGCACTAGAATCAACCAACAACGTTCATTTTAAAATAGAAGGAAGGAGGATTTATGTTTCACGGTAAATCCCCCTTTGATATACAATTAACAGGATTACAAACCTTTAAAATCATGGGAATGAAGAAACATTTACGACAGAATAGCTAGGGCTATATGCAAATCAACCAGACTAAAGCCTGGTTGATGTTGGCACAATTAATTGAAATCAACTGTTTATCGCAGCAAGCCGGAAGTTTTTCGAGGACAAAGGCAAACTGCATAAGAACCAACTGAACAAATGTATAAAAATATACCATTACATGGTATGCCTAATCGGCTGTACCATAAAATCCTGCTAATTATGAGACTCACCACAGTCCTGTTGATAGCGTCCCTAATGCAAGTCAGCGCTGCCGGCCTTGCACAAAAAATCACTTTATCTAAAACCAATGCGCCGCTGAAAACGGTGTTGAAGGAACTGCGCCTGCAAAGCGGCTTTGATTTTATAGCCACAGAAGCGCTATTGGAGAAATCTAAATCTGTAAGCCTGAAAGTAAAAGACATGGAGCTAGAAGATGTGCTGGAAAGTATTTTTGACGAGCAGCCACTTACTTATACGATTGAAAATAAAACGGTAACGTTAAAAGCTAAGGAGCCTTCCTTTCTGGATAATCTGGTTGCCAGGTTTACTGATATTGATGTGCATGGGCGTGTGGTGGATGAAACGGGTAATCCGTTGCCGAATGCGTCGATACAGGTAAAAGGGAAAGCTAAGGTTTATAATAGTAATGATAAAGGGGAATTTAGTATTCCTGATGTTGCTGATGATGGTATTTTGGTGATACGCTATGTTGGTTTCAAAATGTTGGAGATTGCGCTGAAGGATGCGGTGATGCCGTTGGAGATTAAACTGAATGTGGCGACTGGGGAATTAGAGGAAGTGAAGGTAGTGTTTAATACAGGGTATCAGGAGTTGAATAAAGAGCGAAGCACAGGGAGTTTTGTTCAAATTGATAATGAACTATTCAATAGAGCAGTTGGCTCAACAGTATTAGATAGAATTTATAATATAACAAGTGGTTTAATCTTTAATCCAACTCCAACAAGTACCAGAGGACCGGATCCTAATAACATTGTAATACGTGGTGTGAGTACTATTGAAGCTAATAATAGTGCATTAGTTGTTGTCGACAATTTTCCATATGAGGGGGATTTGAAGAGTTTAAATCCCAATGACATTGAGTCAATTACAGTTTTAAAAGATGCAGCAGCAGCAAGTATTTGGGGTGTCCGAGCAGGGAACGGAGTAATTGTCATTACCACTAAGAAAGGCAGATTTAATCAACCAACAAGTATAGGTTTTAACAGTAATGTAACAGTTGGTCAAAAACCAGATCTTTTTTATATCCCATATATACCATCAAAAGATATGATTGAGTTTGAAAAACAGCAATATGGCGCAGGTATATTTAATGAATATGATGATCTGTATCCTTCGATCAATAATTTTCCTATAATTCCGCAATCTATAGAAATCTTACTTGCTGCCAGAAAAAAGAATGAAAGCACTGTAGGATACAATGCCTTAAATGATCCAGCTGTAAATGCCCAATTGGATGAATTGAGTAAATATGATATACGCAATGATATTCAGAAATACTTGTTAAAAAATAGTTTAAATCAACAGTATGCCCTAAACTTATCCGGCGGAGGCAGTACTTTTAATTATTATTCTTCTATTGGATATGATAAAAGTACAAATGATAATATTGAAGACCGAAATAGTCGACTCTCGTTAAATTTTAACAATACATGGCGTCCGATCAAGAGTCTTGAAATCAGTAGTAGTATTGTTCATACTAGGATGAATAATAAAAGTCCTGGAATGTCAGTTATCTATGATGAATTATTATCCAATTACTCACCTTATACCAGGCTCGTTGATGAAAATGGAATGGCTTTGGCTATTCCAAAGAGTTTCCGCATGGCTTATATAGATACCGCGCGCTATCCCGGGTTATTAGATTGGCATTATAGGCCTCTTGAAGATTATAAATATACTGATAATCAAAATCAGCAGTATGATACAAGGCTTAGCGCCATATTGAAATACAATATCAGACCTTGGGTTAAAGCAGAATTTCAATACCAAAATCAAACTAGCCAGTCTAATGGACGCAATTATAGCAGTCAGGAAAGTTTTACTGTACGAGATGGTATTAATAAATTTACAAACAAAGATGCAACAGGTAAATTAACTTATCCTTGGCCATTAGGTGACGTAATTGGTTTAAGCAATAATATATTCAAGGCATGGAATATACGTGGGAGCTTAAATTTTAATCAGCAATTTGGGCAGCATCACATTTCTGCGCTTGTAGGAATGGAATTAAGAGAAACTACAAGTGAATCTAATTTTAGCACACTATATGGTTTTGATCCACAAACGTATACTTCAAAGTCGGTTGACGTTGTAAACGTGTTCCCAACTAGACCAATAGGTGCTAATAGAATTCCAAGGAATACTGGAGATCCGGGTGAAAATTTAACAAGAAATGGCAGTGTGTACGGGAATGCAGCTTATGACTTTAATGGAAAATATTTAGCCACACTCAGTGGGCGCATAGATCAAAGTAATTTTTTTGGAGTGAAGGCAAATTTGCGTCGTGTACCTCTTTGGCATGTAGGTTTGGCTTGGAACCTACACCTTGAAGACTTTTATCACATTTCATGGCTTTCAACACTTAAGCTTAGATCAAGCTACGGGTATACAGGAAATGCGAATTCTGGGGCAAGTAGTTATGCAACTTTTATAAATAGAACTGGAAGTGAAGGGGTTCCAATAAGAAACGTCATATGGGGCAATTTATTAACAGTTAATAATCCGCAATTACGTTGGGAACGAGTTAAAATAATTGACCTAGGAATTGATTTTTCTATAAAAAATAATCGAATAAATGGAAGTATCGATTTTTATCAAAAGGATGGGATAGATTTATTGGGTCCGATAATTCCGGATCCTACAAGCGGTGTAGTTAGTTATACAGGTAATCAAGCGAGTATTAATATTAAAGGGATAGATTTTATACTAAATACTATTAATGTTAAAAAAAAATCGTTCATGTGGACTACTAAATTATTAGCCAGTTTTAATAAAGATAAAGTTACAGCATATAAGGGAATAAAACCAAGAGGAGTGAGTCTGGCAGGTGATGTGAGTTCCCCTATTGTTGGATACTCGCTATCAAGGATTTTAAGTTATCGTTGGGCTGGGTTGGATCCATTAAATGGTGACCCAAGATTCTATTTGGCAGATACTATATCTTCATTTGGAAATGTAACTCAAGTAAAGGAGGAAGATTTAAGATATAGTGGTCAGAGGAATCCGAAATTTTTTGGCTCAATTCTCAATCAGATTAATTACAAACAATTTTCTGCTTCTGCAAATGTCACCTATAAGTTTGGCCACTATTTTAGACGAAGCTCAATAGACTACAATTATATAAATCCTTTATTTCTATCTTCTCCAAATGGGCACTTTGATTATACATTGAGATGGAAGAAACCAGGAGATGAACTTTTTACAAACGTTCCTTCTCTACCTCTAACTTCAAATCCAAATAGAGAGAATGTTTATTTAAATTCTGATTTTTTAGTTGAGAAAGCAGATCATGTTCGTTTACAAGATATTCGGTTAGATTATCGGTTTGATAAAAATACATTTAAAAAGTCCCCATTCAAAAATGTTTCGTTATACATGTTTGTCTCTAATCTCGGAATAATTTGGAAAGCGAACAAGCATGGGCTTGACCCAGATGCCTATGCATTTACTCAATTACCAAATTCTAAAACTATTGCATTTGGACTAAACGCTAATTTCTAAACTTATGAAAAAGATGAGAAAAAAATATTTCAATTATATTGTATTATGTATCGCAATTCTAAGTATAAGCTGCAAAAAAGGCGACTGGTATGATGTGAAATCAAATAAGCAGCTTTCTGTACCTTCAACTTTGAAAGACATGCAAGCTCTAATGGATAATAGTGGAACTCTAAATATAAATACTCCATATCTAAAGGAGGTAGCTTCTGATGGACACTATCTAGAGGAAACAAGAGCTAGTGCTTTAGTAGGAGGAGATAGAAATGCTTATACATGGACACATGAACAACGCAATGAAAATATCGTCGATTGGGTCGTGGCTAATAATGGATGTTATAGGAGGGTTTATTATGCAAATATAGTGTTGGAAGGCCTAAGTAAAATTGAACCTAACGGAACTGAAGAACGAGGAGAGTGGGGAAATGTAAAAGGTCAAGCACTCTTTCATAGAGCCTTAGCGTTTTACGACCTGAGTCAAACATTTGCTGCGCCTTATGAGGCCACAAACGCAGAAAGCAAATTAGGCATTCCTTTACGTTTGGAATCAGATGTAAATATTCCTAGTAAACGGGGGACTCTTAAGCAAACATATGATCAAATTATTAAGGATCTATTGACTGCTTTGGATATATTACCTCACACCCCGCTCTATAAAACCCGTCCCTCCAAAACAGCAGTGTTGGCATTGTTGTCTAGAGTATATTTGAGCATGGAGGAGTATAATCAGGCGGGAATTTATGCTGGCTTGTCTTTGGATGGTTATAGTACATTGATGGACTATCGTAGTTTAAATTCCATGTCAACGACTAATCCCATTTCGGTGTATAATCCAGAAATGATTTTTTATTCTTCAATGACATCGGCATCATCTAATAGTTTCACAAATAACAGGATAGATCCTACTTGGTACAACTTATATGCAGATAACGACTTGAGAAAGAAGATTTTTTTCAATAGAAATCTAACTACAGGCCTTATAACATCGAAAGGAACTTACTGTGGAGTTGGATTCAATTTACACTTTACAGGATTGGCCACAGATGAGCTCTATTTGATCAGGGCGGAATGCTATGCTCGTGCTGGAAAAGTAGCAGAGGCTATGACGGATTTGAATACCTTATTAAGGACCAGATGGTCTGGTGCTTATACAGATATAACTGCAACTAGTGCCGATGATGCGCTAAGAAAAGTATTGGAAGAGCGAAAAAAGGAATTGATTATGCGTGGTTTACGGTGGAGTGATTTAAGACGACTGAACCGGGATCCAAGATTTGCTGTTACACTTACAAGAATCGTTGGAGGTAAAACATATGTCTTAGAGCCAAATAGTTATAAATATACTTTTCCTATCCCTGATGATACTATGGAAAAAACGAATCTGGAACAAAACCCTGGATGGTAAGTATCTTGTATTTAATGAATATTTAATAGCAAACACACAAATCTTAATAAAATGAAACGTATTAAAGCATACGTAACGGCATCACTATTGTTGGCGTCGTTGCCTACCATTGCGCAACAAAAAATAAATAAATATCTGATTAATAAAGATCAAAAATGGTATGATTTAGGTGATAAGGTTGAGGACGTCACTATCGAAAGAATACGAAATTACCCTACAAAAACTGCTAGAATTTCGGATTTCCAAGGGAAATTGTTGGTGCTTGATTTTTGGGATAAAGGGTGTACGAGCTGCATTGCTAACTTTCCCAAAATGGAAGCTCTGCAGAAAGAATTTGGAAATAAAATACAAATACTGTTAGTATGTAAAAATAATGAAGAAGAGTTAAAGTTGCTTTTTAAAAAGAGTCCAAATGCGAAAGCTGTAACGTTACCAATGCCTCTTGGAGATACTATCCTTAATAAATTGTTTCCACACATTGGGGTTCCTTATCATGTTTGGATTGGACCAGATGGTAAAGTTGTAGGTATGACGGATGGGACTTCCACAAATTCAACTAATATTAAACAATATTTAGAAACCGGCAAAGTTGATTTGCCTTTAAAAAAATCAATCCTGTCCTCCAAAATATTAAATGCTCCTATCGTTGAACAGCTATTAAATATACCTGAGCCAGAAAAATATCTGGAAGCAGGCGTCTTCATTATGAAAAAGCACCCAAATATAGCTTTGAATGAAAGCGCATTTTGGCCTATTCCAGCTTTGATTAGGATCCATTTTATTGATGTTGATGAAAGCTTTGGGATTAAAAAAGTGGTAGTTGAAGTTAGAGATTCCTTAAATTTCACCAAATATTTCCCGCCAGTTAATGTTGACCTTGAGTCTAAGTGGAGGATGGAAAACGCATATAAAATTCAGATCTCTTCATTACCAGATAGATTGCTGATGTCATTAGGATATAATGCGGAAAGAGAATATATCAAAAAATACTTAAAGGATTATGTATTAAGTCATTTTGGAATAACTTACTCAGTAGAAAACAGAAAATTGAAGTGTTGGGTAATCACCAGAATTAATAACGCAGATAAATTGAAAAGTAAAGGCAGATCTGAATTTGTTCAAATGAAGGAATCAGATGACAGCTATTTTTCGGATCAAATGAACGGCACAGCAATATTCAGAAATACACCGTTTGGAGTATTATTAAATAAGCTTAATAAGAAAATGCAAATCTGTTTTGGCGAGAAAGATGCTCCTCCATTGTTAAACGAAACAGGTTATAATGAAACATTTAAAGTTGATATGGATTTACGTTTCCAACCAGATTTAGTAAAACTTAATGGAGAATTGGCACTTTATGGCCTACACATTAAAGAGGCTATAAGGAACGTGAAATGTCTTTCAATTAAGGAACTATAAGTGCATTAAAATAAGTTGATTATTAATTTCAGACAAATAACAAATGAAAAATAAAATAATAGCGTCCCTAATCTTTTTATGTAGTGGTATCCTCATGAGAAGTGTAGCGCAAGATACAATAGGCTTTGAAGTAAATTGCCATTTAAAAGGGCTGCCGAATGGAACAAAAGTATATTTGAGAAATCAGGACAAGGATACTATTTCGACTGCAGTTGCAAAAAATGAGTTTTTTTCTTTTACCGGAAAGCTTCCTCAAAATGGAAGATTTCACTTTATTATCATAGGCAATGAGTCAAATCCTTTAAAGAGTACGGCTTTAGATGTTATTTTTTTGGAGAATAGATCTATAAAGGTAACTGGTACATTTGGGATGAAAAGCATAGAAGTAGTTGGATCTCCTGGGCATCAAGATTATGCGGATGTGATAAAGGCCACAGCAAACATTTCGAATCGAATTAGGGAACTTAGTAGCGCTTTGTTTAACAATACTATTGTAACTGAAAAAACAAAAGATTCAATAGAACTTAACAGGTTAAAGTATGAAAAAGCAGACATGCAAAGAGAAGTAGATAGTCTTGTCAAAGATAATAACAAATTAGCATTAAAATGGATAGCAAATCATACAGCTTCGTTATTTGCTCCAAAAAGAATAAGTCATTTTAAAAAAGCTTTGGGACAAAAAGGAACGAAAGAGGCTTATGGTAGACTAACATTGGAAGCGAAAAGAAGTTATTATGGCGTGGAATTGGAAAATCAAATTAATGCTCTCAAGCTAGGTGATACAATACCGGATTTTATTTTGACTAATGTAAAGGGTGAAAGTATATCGGCTAAAAAACTAATTCGACAAAATAAATTTACCCTAATCGATTTTTGGGCTAGTTGGTGTTCGCCCTGCAGAGCTGCTATTCCTGATCTGAAAGAAGTTTATAAAGAATTTAATAGTGAGGGTTTTAACATAATTGGAATTGTTACAGCGAAAAATGATAAAGAAATATCTTGGAAGAAGGCTCTTGCTACGGATAATACACCTTGGGATCAAGGTAGGGATTTAACTAACATTACCGATACTCTATTTCCAAAGGATGGAATTCCCTCTTATTTATTATTAGACAATGAAGGGAAAATAATTGCTTCGAATATTATTTCTATTACTCAGAAAGGTCTAGGTCAGCAAGGACCAATAATTAGAGGTGAAGGACTTAGGAAAACGTTGAAAGGGTTGTTAAAATGAAAAGGATATTGTTATTTGTTCTGTTATTTGCAGGGATTTGCGCACAAGCCCAAATTATAAAACCCGCTGCCTGGATCTTTACAAGCAAGTTTGTAAAACCGGGTTTGTATGAGGTGCATATGACTACGACCATTGAAAAGGGCTGGACAACATATAGCCAGTGGACACCTGAGGGTGGGCCAGAGCCGACTGTGATTTCATTTGACAAGAACCCGAATATATTGCTGGGCGGAAAGGCCAAAGAGGTAGGCACGATGAAGAAAAAGCATGAAGAAGTATTTGGAGTTGACGTACACTACTTTGAGCACAAGGTGGAATTTGTTCAGCTGGTGAAAGTGAAGAATGATAAGGGTAATAAAGTCATCTCAGGCAAAGTGAAGTACATGACCTGTGATAAGGAACAGTGTATAAATGATGAAATACCTTTTAAAATTGAACTGAAGTAAACCCAATCATCCAAAAACTATACTTATTTATTCATTTAAATTTTCTCCTTTTTCAGAAAAAGGAGGCTCAAACTATGAAGTTAAAAAGATTTCTATTGCCAGTTTTGGCCTTTGTAATTACCATTACTGCAATGGCATTTACCCTACCAAGTAAATTTAATGCAACTAAAGAAGCAAAGGCTGTTGACCCAGAGTATTCTTACTATTTTATTTATACAGGACCATCACCGTCGTATAACATTAACAATTATTTAAATCCAAATAATTATGTACTGCTGCCAGACGATCAAAACCCATATGAGCAATGTGAATACGGAAATGATGCTGTTTGCATGGTATTAACTGAACGATTCTGGAATGGCTTTGAATGGAAACCAGATTTTTATTATTATCAGAGCTATGGAAGCGCATATTGGGGCTTGCAGCAATATTGTACCTATGGAGATCCCAGTACAAGTGCTGTTATTTTAAAGGATTTGCCATAACTAAAAATTGATTGGGTTTACGATGCGGAGGATTAAACCACCTCCGCATTTTATAAAAAGAGATAATTAAAATAAAGAGCAACCATTTTTGATTAGTAAGCCCTGGTCGGTTTAGTTCCCGGCCGGGGTTATTAAAGAGGTTGCACAAAATAAATAAAGAATTGATTGAGAATTAACGCTTATTAATTATTCGAAGCCCAGGGGAGTTTGTGAAATTATCTCCTCTCTCCCTTTGGGAGAGATCCCCCTTGCGGGGAGAGAGGGTTTTTGAAATCTTTCCCTCTCTGTCCTGCGGACATCTCTCCCGGAGGGAGAGAGGAGGGATGGTTCAATAAAGAAATTGTCGTTTGTGGTGCGATGATGAATAGTTTAACAAGCCGGGCTGCGGGCTTTGCCTGCAGCCTTTTTTAAGAATTAAAAAATGAAAGAGTTTGAATATTATCGCCTCCTGTTGGAGAGACTAGAAAATCAGGATCCCCTGCAAGGGGAGAAAGAGTACGAAATGATGAAGGAACTGATGCAAATGGACTTAATATAACCGGTTGTAACCGGGCAAGATCGTTTACTTATAAAAAAAATAAAGGTTTTGGGGGAGGTTTGTTGAGGAGTTATAAGAAATAAAAAGCAACCATTTTGATTAGTGCGACCCTGGTCGGTTGGATCAGTTTCCGGCCGGGGTTATTAAAGAGTTAGCACAACATAAATAAAGAATTGATTGAGAATTAACGCTTATTGAGAAATTGTCGTTTGTGGTGCGATGATGATTCCTATGTTTGATTTGAGAATAAGATGTTCTTTGACTGATGAAAATAATACCAATAAATTAGTATAAATAGAATAATTGAAAAGGATGAGAGCAGAGATGATGATAAGTAGCCACAGGCATACAGATAATTAAATGTAGCCTCATCTTTTTTATCTTTTCGAGTTTGAACAGAATGTAAGGAGCTGTCATTGACCAGTATCCTGTATGTCCACCGGGAAACAAAACGAAGAGAGATTTTCAATTATTCATTACATAAAAATGATTGGTATGAAAACAGTGATCAAACAGGTATTGGGCATTGATGTTTCCAAAAAGGAATTGATTGTATGCCTTGGAAAAATGGATTCTGATCTTCAGGTCGAGCTTTGTGCACATGCTGCCTTTGCAAATACTGAGAAAGGATTTGCTGCGTTGCAGAAATGGGCGGTAAAGTTTGCTTTTAAGGATCTTCCCTTGCAGTATGTTATGGAGGCCACAGGTGTCTATCATGAAGCGCTAACCTATTTTCTTGATAGCAAGGGTGAGTATGTAAGTGTAATACTTCCTAACAAGATCAACAACTATGCACGCACGCTGACTGTTAAAACAGTAACCGACAAAACTGCATCGCAAGCAATCGCGCAGTTCGGGCTGAGCAGACCACTTGATAAATGGATGAGACCGTCACCGGTATGCAAAAAGATCAAACAACTGACCAGGGAGCGTGACCAGCTGATGAACGAACGAACTATAGTGAAGAACCAGTTACATGCAGAGCAAAGCGAGGCCGAGCCGAATAAATTTACAGTTAACAGGATGAAGAAAAGAATCGTTTTTTTGAACAAACAGGACGAAGAAATAAAGAAGGAACTTTTGAAACTCTTAAAGTCCGATGAAAAGATTGGAGCAACAGTATCATTGCTGACGAGTATAACTGGTATCGGTGAGATTACAGCAGCGATAGTCATAGCAGAGACCAACTGTTTTGAGCATGTCCGCAACAGGAGGCAGCTGGCGAGCTATGCAGGACTGGATGTTAAGGAAAAGCAGTCTGGCACTTCGGTAAAAGGCAAATCCCGCATCTCAAAAAAGGGTAATCGCTACTTGAGAAAGGCACTGCATATGTCGGCACTGACTGCGATAAAATATGATTCTAAGTTCAAGGCTGTCTTTGATCGATTGGTTGCTCGACACGGCATTAAAATGAAGGCGATTGTCGCAGTCCAACGGCAATTGCTCGAGATGATGTTCGCTGTTCACAAGACCAGGAACCGGTATGATCCAAACTTTATGCAGAACCAGGTCCAGGAAATGAAAATAAATTAGAAGGCGACCGTTATTGATCGCCCCTAAACAGGCTGGTAAAAGACCGCCTTTTAAACAAAGATAAAAAAAATGAAAAAAATTGGTGAAATCAAGACAGAATTTAGTTTAACAAGCCGGGCTGCGGGCTTAGCCTGCAGCCCTTTTAAGAAGTAAAAAAAGCGAAATTACATGGATGCTATGTTAAAGGAACATTTAACATTATTAAACAACAAAATCATTCATTTTCAGCAGGGACATATCCCCTCGGATCTTGTAGTCTTAAAGAAATTATTCGATCTCCTGGAAATACATTTCAGAGGCATACGTCAGCCTTCGTTTTACTCCGAAGCGTTAAAAGTAACATTATCCAACCTGAACTACCTAACCAGGCAGCATTTTAACTGCACGGTTTATGAGCTGATGCAAGGCAGGATACATGAAGAAGCAGAAAAGCTTTTAAAGTATTCGACTTTGACAATAAAGGAAATAACCTTTGAATTGGGTATGACAGATCCCAGTTATTTTTGTAAGTGTTTTCGAAAGATTACGGGCCTGAGTCCGAAAAGATTTAGGGAAGGGGTTTGTTGAGGAAAATAAGAAAGTGAATTCAATTTCAATATTAGTAAGTTCTTTGTCCAAAAACAATGTAATGTCCGGAGTTGTCTTTTCTGTAAAAATAGAGGGTGTCAGATCCAGATCTTTTGACCAGGCTGTCACCTATTCTGATTCCATAATCACCCGTAAATGTAAAGCCTTCTAAGCCGAGTTCTTTTCCTGACTTATCATAGTAAGTTTTTCGCATGGATTCAGATGTATCAATACGGGCTACCACCAGGCTGGCATATTTCGGAAAATTCCTTCGCTCACTTTGGCAGGTGCTGACATAAGAGAATATCAATACTGACCCAAAGAAAATTGGGATAAAAATCAATCGTTTGGGGTTAAATTCTTTTTCGCTCATTACGGCTATTACACAAATTTAGCAATTAATATGGTATGAAAATGAGTTCATAAAATACCATAGCCTAATATTCAGCTACCATTTTTTTCCTGTCATTTTTTCGATCATTGAACTTTATAAGCAGTGGCAAATGGGAGGGGCTTTATTTAAAAAAAAAACAAAATGCAAAACGAACTTTGCCGGATAGGCGTTATAATTTATGACTTGAAACGTAATTTGAAGTTTTCGCCTTCAGCTGAAAATCAGGGCTTCCTGGATGAAGAGTTCAGAAGAATCGCCCTGTCTTTGGGCGCCCTGTGGCACGACAAAGCAATGGGCTGGGAATACCTTTTGGAATTTCACCGTGAAGAAGCTGACCGGCTGAGCGAGAGTATTGATGATCTTTATGTAGGAAATTTGCTGCATGGCAGAACGAGCGACTATATGGATGGGATATACAATGAGATCCAGGGTCACCTGACTGAACTGATGAGACGTATTGATACAATGACTGCTGACAGGACTGATTTTAGAGTAAACTGATTTGATAAATGTTGAAATCAAAAATTCCTTTTGAAAGGTTGATGAAACTGCTGTGGAGCGTAAACCCGAAAATAGAACTGCCTGATGCACTTGAGCCTTTTCTTTGGCAGCAGATGGAAGAAATCACGACCTCGCACCATGAAGTGCTTTACGGATGATACTGAAAACTAACTTATAAAAAAACTGGACAAGATTAAATTTGGCGCCGATCAATTGGTAATTGAGGCGTTGACCTATATGCGGTATACGGGGGCGGAGCGAATCCTGGTCCTTGAGGGAAAGCGGCAAATTGGCTGGGTCACTTTCGCTGAACTGACAAATTTTATATACGATTTTGAGGATGCGGGTAATGTCCGGGTTCATAAATTGAACTTTGACCTGGGCACCGCGATGATCTCGATAAGGGACATCAGGATCAGGGACAATACAGGAGGTAGTGTTTTGAAGCCTTTGCTGACTTTTGCTTTGATTGTGCTGAGTGTGGTTTTGCTGTATGCTAAGCCGATCATGCGGTTTGTCAGAGAGGTGATGAAGAAGTTAGAGCCGGTTGAGGTGGTGGTGCCGAAGAAAGTGGTACGGAAGGTCGAGAAGGTTGAGGAGCTGGAATTTCGTCAGAAGCCGCTGGAAGATATTATGAATGTGCTGACGGATTGGTATGGTGTGGAGGTGGTGTATGAGGATGATTCTTTAAGGAAGATGCGGTTTGGCGGGTCGATAGGAAAGGCTGAGAGATTGGAGTGGGTATTGGAGATGTTGCAGGCGACGAAGATGGTGAGGTTTAGGGTTGAGGGGAAGAGGGTGTATGTAATGAGGGAGAGACAGTTGTAGGGAGAGACGAAAAAGTTCATTGACATGTTGTTGTGAAGAATAAGTGCAGAATTTTGATGTTTTGTTCAGAAAATTGATTGATGATGTAAAATATTTCTTTTTGGTTAATGCTGTGGGTTTTGGTTATATTTGCTGGTAACAACTAGCTTATTATGACAGAAATTATTGCAGTTACTCCAGAGACAATACAAAGCCAGATTTTTACTATACGCGGGAAGTATGTGATGATGGATAGAGACTTGGCGGTATTGTATAGTGTGGAGACGAAGCAGCTTAAAAGGCAGGTAAAGAGAAATATAGAGCGATTTCCGACATCTTTCAGTTTTTTATTAACGGATGAAGAGCTAGAAAACTTGAGGTGCCAATCTGGCACCTCAAGTTTGGAACATGGAGGGAGCCGATATCCAGTTCTGGTGTTTACCGAAGCGGGAATCGCGATGCTTTCTGCTGTGTTGCGTAGTGAAACAGCTATAAAGATTAGTATTCAAATAATGGAAGCTTTTGTAGAAATGCGAAAGATTTTAAGGGACAATGCGCTTGTTTTTCGGAGAATTGAATCTTTAGAACAAAAGCAAATTGTTACGGAAATAAGGCAGCTTAAGGCTGATGAGAATTTTGAGAAGATTTTTGATGCTTTGGGAAGTAGCGATTTGAAGCCTAAGCAAGGTATATTTTACGATGGGCAGGTGTTTGATGCTTATGTGTTTGTCGCGGATTTGATCAGAGTTGCTAAACGATCGATTGTGCTGATCGACAACTATGTTGATGATACAGTGTTGAGTATGTTTACAAAACGGAATAAAGGTGTCTCTTTAACTATTTATACAAAAGACATCAGTAAGCAGCTCTTGCTAGACAAAAAGAAGCATGACCAGCAATATGATCCCGTCACCATTAAACAGTTTAAACATGCACATGATCGGTTTTTGATCATTGATGGCGCTGAAGTTTATCATATTGGAGCGTCATTAAAGGATTTGGGTTTGAAGTGGTTTGCGTTTTCAAAAATGGAAATGGCCGCATCTGATATACTGAAGAAGCTAATCTAGTTTTTCACAACAACAATTTTATTGAATGCTTCAACTAAATAACCGGTGTTATTCGGTTGTGACCGGGTACTGGCAGAGCGGAAAATAAGTGTTTATATACTGAATATAACCCTCGGGCTGTAGTTGCAAAATTATGGCCTTTTTTTGTTGCATAACTAACTGTTTTTCAGTCTTATAATGAATAATTTGAATAGAGCTCTGGGTTGTATGTGAGGCTTGGTTTTGTATAGTTTTGCGCTGCAGTAGAAGAAATACTGTCCAGCGCACGAGGCGCATCTATATAATCCTTAACGATACATATTGATGAGAAAAAAACCATTTAAACTAACTGAGCAAAGAAAACATGAATTGAAAACAGCAACTGTAGATTACCTGAGAGGCTTACACAGTCAAATCAACGAACTGGAATACGCGCTGATGGCTCCCGGAGCGCTGACCGCACGCTTCCGGGTTGCCGGAACAATTCTGCTGGAGCCCGAATCCCTGGTCAGTGAAGCGCATTACCTGCACAGCGGTCTTGCGATATTGTACACGATTGACGCCAAAAGCGGTCTGATGAAGATCTTTTACATCTGGGAGGAGGGCAGTATTGTCGTTCTTTATGAAGAGTTTAAGGAAAAACTGCCCAATGGCGATTATTACATCATGCTGATCGAAGATGCTGAAATGGTGAGTATCTCTAACTTTTGTATGGATAATATCTACGACCAGCATACGGTTGCTTATCTGCTGACACAGAAAATAATCAACGAACAAATCAGCAGACGGATGATGCATACTGATATTTTGCTGATGGAGAGTAAGACGGCAAGGCTTGAGGCTTTTGAGCAAAAGTTTCCGAAACTGAAAGGCAGGCTGACCTGGGACCAGAAGTGTTCTTTTTTAGGGGTTAAAAAATCGACTCTTGGAAAAAGCTAGGAATAGCCCTCTGCAAGGAGGGCTATTTTTTACAGACCGATCTAAACAACGACAGTATGATTAATTCGCACTTACTTTTACAGAAGAAATATTATCGTTAAAAGCTTCATCAATGAGACAAGAGTTATCAGCCGTAAGCGTTATTGAAGATCCGGTAAAATTGTCTCCCTGATATAGTTGGATTTTTATTCCAGCAGGTACTGACACTGAGGAAATGGCATCATTTGTTACCCCAAGAGCAGCTAATTGTGCCATTGTATAATTAGCTGTCGCGAGTTGTTTTGCCCAGCCTTTATAGGTGCAATTCTGGAATACCGATACTTTTCTGGTCTTGTACGCCCTTACCCAGTCGATATCCATAAAGTCAGGGTAGGTGCCCGCAAAGCGGTCTCCTCCATATCCGGTTATTTCCTGACTAAATATGAGGTATTCACTCGTATGAGAAATGGCAGTACTGGTCCGCCATTTTTCAACACCGTCTACATAAAAAATGTATTCTGAGGATGTCCATTCCAAACCGAAGGTATGAAAGCCGTATTGAAGGCCGCTCACCGTTTCTGTTGTTCCAATGGTTTGATGATCGGCTCCGTAACCGTTCCAATGTAGATTATGGCGGGCAATATTTGGCCCGTTGGCCATATGATGTTCAAAAATATCTATTTCTGTTCCGGAAACTCCCGGATCATTCGTATTTCCATATGTGGGTGATTGTAGCCAGAATGCACAATGTGGCCCTATTGTTCTGTTAACGAGAACACGGCATTCAAAATAGCCGTATTTTTGCAAAAATGAGTTCTGTGTTGAAATTTGACTGGCTGTAAATAAAGGGGCAGTGGAATTTTCTCTGGCAGCCATTCTTAGAATCCCTGCTCCGCTCACTGCATAGGTAACATTTGACCGCAGGATGGTAGCATATCCTCTCACAGTATTCTCGGCCCGGTAATTCCATCGGGAATGAAGAGGGCCAACTCCGTCAAAATTATCCTCTAATGTCAAGGTGTAATTGGCTAAATCAACGGCGCTGGTCGAGAAAACGCTGGCAGATGATTGGCTTTTTGTGTTTGCAGAAAAATCATCAGTCTGCTGCGAGGCTGCATCCTGAGCACTTTTTTTACAGCTCAAGGTGAAAAGGCTCATTCCGATAAGGAGCCCTAATGTAATTTTGTTCATGTTCATGATTGATTTGTATTTGGTTACCCAAATTTACCCGGTATGAACTTTAGGAAGGGGGTAATATTGAACCTTAATGGGGGTGTTTTTCCATCGCTGCTGAATTTCTTCAGATTTTTAGATAGTCGGAGGGCGTTTTGCCGAATTGTTTTTTGAATTCCCTGCTAAAATATTTTCGGTCTGAAAAGCCGATCATGTAGCCAATTTCATAGATCGTGTATTTCTTTTGCATTAATAATTGAGCGGCCCTTTTTAAGCGGATGGATTTTGAGAAGTCGTTTACAGACATATTTGTTAAAGCCTTTAGCTTTTTATACAGCACGGATTGGCTCATGCCAATTTCTCCGGCGAGCAATTCAACGCCAAAATTCTCATCTTCCATGTTGTTTTCAATGATCCTGATGAGTTTCGAAAGGAATTGCTCCTCAACATCGTCAATCAAAATTTGCTGTGGTTCAAGTACAAACAGTTTGCTGAACTTCTGGCGCATGGTTTCCCTTCCCGTTAACAGATTGTGTAAATTGAGCAGAAATATTTTATTGCTGAAGGGTTTGGTTAAATACATATCAGCACCGCCCTTTAGGCCGCTTATCTGGTCTGCTTCGGAGCTTTTAGCGGTCAAAAGAATAACAGGGATATGACTGGTCCGCACATCTGATTTTAATTGATGGCAAAGCATAAAACCGTCCATCCCGGGCATCATTACATCACTGACAATCAGGTCTGGAATTTCTTCGATCGCTTTTTCCCAGCCCTGCAACCCATTCTTTGCAGTCAGAACGTGATAATCGCTTAGCAGGGATTCTTTGATCAGCAAACGCAGTTCGGCGTTGTCCTCAATAACTAATATCGTATGTTTTTTTACGTTATTTTCCGCTCCGGACCGGGCAACTTCAGTGATGGGAGCCTGCTCTTGTCCTGCCTCTTTCTCTTCAGTGGTGGCGGCAAGCGTAACAGCGCGGTGCTGTAAATACGGTGTATGACTGAAGTGGGCGGTTCCTGTTAACAGTCTTACCGTAAAACTGGTATAGCCTGCCTGTTGGGCTGCAGCGGCACTGCTGGTTACAGAGATAGTCCCCTGATGTAATTCTACAATATGCTTAGACAAGGCAAGTCCTATGCCATACCCGGTATTTTGTATGCTGTGGTCATCTACCTGGAAAAAATTGGTAAACAGTCGATCCAGGTATTCAGGTGCGATCCCTCTTCCGGTATCTTCTACATTTATGGTAACCTGATTTTCCAGGAGCTTAATATTTATTGTAATGCTGCCACCAGCCGGTGTAAATTTAAATGCATTGGAGATTAGGTTAAAGAACACTTTCTCCAACTGCTCTTTATCAAAGTATATGGTAACCGGGTCATGGTCATAAACGATAGAAAAATGGATCTTTTTCTTTTCTGACAGTTCTTCAAAAGAACGGCCAATTTCATGGAGAAAAGTAACCAGGTTATGGGCTTCTACATGCAGTTTTAAGTTGTTTGTTTCCGCCTTCCTAAAATCCATCAGTTCACTGGTCAGCTTTAATAAGCGGTCTGCATTGTTTTTTACATTGTTTAACTGCCAGCTTATTGAACTGTTGTTCTGGTTTCCATCAAGCAGTTTTTCAATGGGGGCCATAATTAAGGTAAGGTGGGTGCGGATTTCATGAGATACATTGGTAAAGAAATTGAGTTTGATTTGGTGCAGTTCTTCATCTTTGATCAGCAATTCCCGTAAATAGAAGAAACGTATAATGAGAAATATAATGACAACCACTATGATGAGGTAAATGCAAAAGGCCCACCATGTTTTCCAGAAAGGAGGGAGGATCTCTATCTCGATACTTGCAGGTTTACTCCATACACCATCATTATTTGCACCTTTGACAAGAAGTGTATATGTGCCAGAAGGTAAATTTGTGTAAGCGGCAGATGCGGTATTGGTTTCTATCCATTGCTGATTGACGCCTTCGAGCTTGTAGGCGTATTTATTCTTTTTCGATTTGATATAGTTGAGCAGGGCGAATTGTATGGTAAATACGTTCTGATCGTACTTAAACAAAAGCTCTTTTGTGAAACTGATGTCCTGCGCCAGCAGTTTATCGGGAGCACCGATATCTACGGGCTTGTTGAACAGCAGCAAACCTGTAAAAACGATGGGCGCACGGAAATTATTTTTCTGGATTTCATCCGGAAAAAAATAGGTAAGGCCATTGAAACCGCCAAAAAATATTGCGCCGGCTTTGTTTTTAAAAAAGGAGTTGTAGTTGAAATCATCTCCTGATAAACCGTCACTAGTCGTGTAGGTTTGAAAAAAGCTGTTCAGGGGATCAAGCTTGGAAAGTCCGTTTGAAGTACTGATCCAAAGATGATGCTTGTTGTCCTCTATAATTCCAAGGACATTATCGTTGGATAGACCATCTTTTGTGGTGTAAACATGGGTAAAGCTTCGCTTTTTTGGGTTGTATTTGGCTAATCCGCCATAATACAGCCCCATCCAGATGTTTCCTTCTGAATCTTCACAGATGCAATTGATGGTATTGGTAATTGGCCGGTTGGCGCCTGTTGGGAGCGCCAATAGCTGCAGGGAGTTGGTGCTGCTGAAATAAGTATATAAACCGCTGATCGCGGCAATCCAGATGTTCTGTCTTGAGTCTTCAAATAAGACCTTAATGTTTTTATCTTCAAATATTTTAAGCTTTTCGGGAATTGGATAGGGGGTCAGCGTGGTATTTGACTTGCTGAAAATGCCCAGGCCGGTCTGACTGCCCACCCAAAATCTCGCCTGGTGATCTTCCAGCAGGGCCACTATTTCAGAGCGGGTAGCTTTAATGTCGTCATTGTTGGAAAAGAAACGTTTAAACTTTCCTGTTAAGGGATCGAACAGGTTTAAGCCCCCGCCATGAGTACCTATCCAAATGCGATCTGTTTTATCCCGGTATACTACCTTGACCAGATCAGATCCTATGCTTGCCGGATCATGGGGCATAAATGTGTAGGCCCCGAATTTCCGGGTGTGGGGCTGGTAGTAGTTAAGGCCGCCACCCTCTGTACCGATCCATAACCTGTTATCTTTATCTTCAGTAATGGAGCTGACTACATTATGGTTGAGGCTTGTTAACTTTTCATTGTATTGCCAGGTTTTAAATTTAGTTGGTGATGCATAAACTACGTTTACCCCGCCATAGTAGGTCCCCACCCACACAGAACCATTTAAATCTTCATAAATACTGTACACCGAATTCTGGTTTAAACTTTTGGGATTGGATTTATGATGCTGAAAAGTACTGAATTTGCCGGTAACAGGATTTAGTATGCTCAGCCCTTCTAATGTACCTATCCATAATTCGCCGGTTTTACTGATGATGATCTTGCGAACAGCATTATGTACAAGCGTATTGCTGTTCCCTTCCTTATGTAAAAACCTGGTGAAATTTTGAGTGGTCCTGTTAAAAAGATTGATCCCCCCGTTTTCTGTAGCCAGCCATAGGTTTTTTTGCCGGTCTTCTGTTATCGCGGTCACTGAATTGTCGCTGATACTCGTTGGCGAGCTGTTTCTGGTAAAAATCTTAATTGCACTAAATTTTTTGCTGAATAGTGATTTAACAAGACGTTTATCGGTCCCTATCCATAAGTAACCCTCATGGTCTTCATAAATGCTCAGGACCTCGCTTTTTGCAATTTCCGTTTCAAGCCCCAGTTGATCCGCAGGGATAAATTGGCTTTGGTCAGCGCTCTGCATATAAAGTCCATTATTGGTTCCCACCCAGAGATGTCCTTTCCTGTCTTCATTTATTGTCCTTATATAAACCGGAGTTTTGTTTTCGTCCGCGTTAAGACGGATCCTTTCGAAGTTATTTTTACGGGGATTGAATTTATTCAATCCATTGATGGTGCCTGCCCAAAGGACGCCCCTGGCATCATTGTATAAAGCTGAAATGTAATCGTCAGAAAGGCTGGAGGTGTCGGCGGCATTACTTCTGTATAAATGGAATTTGCTGCCATCATACCTGTTTAGCCCATACCTCGATCCATACCACATGAAACCCCTGCTGTCCTGGGCAATGGCAAATATGGAATTTTGAGAAAGACCGTTTTCTGTCATCAAATGATTGAAAATGAGATCTTGTCCGGTGCAAAATTCCGAGAGGAGTAGAAACAGCACCAGGATACTTCGTTTCATGCTTGGTTTTTTTATTAGGTCAGGCAAACTTTTATAAAGGTAATTTCCCAAAGGTAAATTACAATTTTTATAGTTTTTCATGCCGTTTATTTGGTATTTAAGGTTGAAAACACAATTGTCAACCTATAAAAACACAATTTTCACCCCTTGGTATTTTTTATTCCGCTCAACTTTACCCAGTACTAATAACCAAACCAAACAAATAATCAATTAATGTATGAAACAACGAGTTTTAACGGGACTGCTGTTAACCTTCATTCTTCCTTTTATGGCCAATGCACAAAGCAAATTGGTCAGCGGTACTGTTACCGATCAGCTGGGCGGGCTGATACCGGGCACTACGGTACTGATAAAGAATACCAAAACCTTGGTACAAACAGACGGTACCGGGCGCTTCAAAATCCAGGCATCGCCGGCTGACCAGCTGGTATTCAGCTACCTTGGGTTTACTTCACAAACCGTAACGATAGGCACTAAAACAACGATCAATGTTTCGCTGCAGCCAAATACAACGCTGTTAAACGACGTGGTAGTTGTAGGTTACGGAACGGCAAAGCGTGCCGATCTGACGGGGTCGGTCGGCTCTGTTAATATGTCTGAATTTGCTAAGGCCCCTGTAAAATCCTTTGATGAAGCACTTGCAGGAAGGGTATCTGGGGTCCAGGTACAGAGCAGCGACGGGCAGCCG
>NZ_DATHGC010000070.1:0-5527 GCF_035317785.1 Pedobacter sp.
GTAAGCCGCAAGCCTTCTGGCGTTAAACACCCCAAACTGAAAGAATACATCATCTCTGACTTTCTTGCCTTGCAATTTGATGATGCTGCACTGAGTGGTTACGACGCCTGTTTTTTCTGTGCCGGTATCAGTAGTGTAGGAATGTCAGAAGCTGATTATACCCGTATTACGTACGACACTACTATGCATTTTGCCAGGGCTGTCTCTGCGCAAAATCCAGGCATGACCTTTATTTATGTTAGCGGGGCCAGTACCGATAGTACGGAAAAAGGTAAAACGATGTGGGCAAGGGTAAAGGGCAAAACCGAAAATGACATTCAAAAACTGCCTTTTAAAAAAGTACACAATTTTCGCCCCGGCTTTATGAAAGCTGTGCCCGGACAGCAGCATACCCTGAAACTCTACCGGTACTTTGCCTGGATGTACCCCATCCTTAAAACCTTATTTCCTAATTCGGCGAGTACACTGAAGCAAGTCGCACACGCGATGATCATCTGTGCCACTACCGATGTAAATAAGCCAATCTTAGAAGTCAGCGACATCAATGCCACTGCATCTTAAACCCTGCCTTTACCCCAAACGCACATCACATTCATATCCCAGCCGGCCCGCACTCGGGATTGACCCGGTCGCTATGCTGTCAAATCTGGATGGGATTTGGGTCGGAACTGGGTCGGATGTGGTAAAAATAGTCTGACTCTGTGCCAACAGCTTTAACCCTTAACCGCCCTACTGTAGGATTTTAGGGAGAAAATGTGTATATTTGCAAAAAGGGATACACCTATACTTTTCTCTATCTCTCTACCCTTTATCATCTTGACGCAGGCATACCTGTAACGCAGAGAAAAGTTATTTTTTAACTAAAACATCAATTTATGGCTAAATCTCAAGCAACCTTTATGAAAAAGCAACTTGAAAAAAACAGACAAAAGAAAAAAGAAGATAAAGAACAACGCAAATTGGAGCGCCAGCAAAATTCTACAGGTTCGGACCTGGATAGCATGATGGCCTGGGTGAATGAGTTTGGAGAAATAGTGAACACTCCACCGCAGAAAAAATAAAGCTTACCCAGAGTATCTTTCAATATTTTATTAAAGGGCAAAAAACAACCGGTGTTTTTATTAGACTACTGCAATTACTTGCAGGCAGAATTTGAATCTGCACCTTTCCCCTCAGGGAACATCATACCGAAGTATCACCAGTTTACGGCACCTTTTAAGTTTAATAAAGCAATAAATGAAGAAGAGCAACGATTAACCAGTGTTTGGTTTAGCGTGACGGGCGAAGTAACACTGGCCTACGGCATCTTCTTTATTAGTTTTAATTTCTTTAAAAAGAAAGGCAAAAAGCAACAAGTGAGATACACCTTGCGGTGTTCCTGCTCTAACCACTGAGCTACATTGGCTAAACCAATGGCCGGAATTGAACCAGCGACCTGGACGTTAAGAATCGAAGTAACACTTATTTACGGCACTTTCTTTTATATTTTATAAGGAGCAACTGGCGAACGCGGGATGGGGGACCGCTTTTGGGACTCGAACCCACAGCATCGCTTGCGCAACACTGCCCACCCCCTCCAATGGTGCGAAGTAACCCGTTTCTACGGCATCCTTATTAATTTCTTTAAAAGTATGGGGTGTCAGCCTCCCCATACTTGGTTTATAATTCTATTTTATTGATCGCATCTAATGCAGATTCACCATTTTCCAAAGCAGCCAGCACTTCAAAAACTTTATCACTCCAGCCTGCAATCAGGTAAACATCATTGCGCAGTATTTGCAATGGCGCTTGTCCGTAACCCTGTAAGTCAAACAGGTAGAGTTTAGCTCCTGGAGATATCTCTGCCTTGTAGCGCAACCACAAGGTCTGTATGTGACTGCCTGATGCTGAGGAATCCCACAACTGACCGTCAGTGAATAACATCACTTTATCCATCCTGACTTTGCGGGACAAGATATCTTTGAGCACCAGATGGCCGTTAGTGGCATAACCCACTTCACCCTCGCGGCGGTAAAACTCCTGCACATTGCCCAGTATGTTACTACGTGGCACTGTGATTGTTTTCCAGGAATCACCAAACATGCCGACCTCAACGTTTTTACAACGTGAATGCAAAAGCATAGCCAGCATCAATCCCACATCGTACAGCAAGATCTTAGACTTTGCCGATACAGGTTTCTGCATCGATGCTGAAACATCGCAGGCAACCAGCACGCGGGTTTCATGGTCAAAACCTTTGATGTTTGCCGCGCTTGCCTGAACTGCTTTTTCCAAAGCATCCAGCAAGTCACCAGTGTGCCATTTGTTATCGCCCTGCGCCAAAGCCGTTAGGTTTTTAACAAAGCCTTGTCTAGTCGGTATTGCAGCCGGATCGATCAGCTCACGATATGCAGCAAGGTAACGGAACGGAAACTGTTTTGCCTTTGCCACTTCTGTGGCATCGCCCAAACGTGCACATACCTTTTCAAAGTGCATGTAACTTACACCAGCTTCCTGAATGTTACGCAAGTTTCTCAACAGGGCCATATAACCCAGTTTTCCGCTTTCTATCAGCTCTTCCCATTTGACACGAAATGCCATGGCTTTAGCCTCATTGCTGTCAAAATTCATTTGGCCTAATGCTGACAGCTCCGTTTCCCAGGTATACGGAGTTTGCAGATCGCCGGATACGATTTTGTTGAAGAGCAATTGCTGCAATTCATCCTTTGCTTTTGGGTGAACCAGGAACAAAGCATCACGCAGTTTGATGGAACCATCACGGTTGTATTTACCAAACTGGTACTCATCGAAACGGTTGAACGCAGCCGATAGTCCCTTTTGCAATTGCTTTGACAAGCGATTTAGCCTTTTAGTGCCTTTACGTTCGTTCAGCAATTCATAGCAAGCCAGCAACTCTGTGATCTCGTCTGCACGGCCGATCACACCGTCCGTAACTCTGGCGACCAGATTATCGCCAGAGTGCAGCCTGGCCAGTTCAGTTACCAAAACCAGCGGTACAGAGCGCATATGCATTTTAGTCCTGGCGTATACGGCCAGCTTACCCACAAACAGGGGCTCGCATTTGGCGATCAGCATGCGTAGACGTTCCATTCTTACTTCATTCTTTTCGTAAAAAGAATTATTTAGGCTCCATGTTACTACAGTGGAATACATTTCCATCTCGGGTGTCATCACAAACGCTTTTGCACCTTCGTGGTTTAACATTTGATTTTTTGTTCTGCTTAACAGGTTAAATTTCATCTTGAACCTCCTTTTTTCTTTTTGTTAATACAAAGGTTGAAAGCAACTGCGCAGCGTATCTGCGCAGTAAAATTATTTTAAATTATTTTCTAATCTTCCGGCTTTTCTTTTGGATTAGCCATGCGCACTATCCTCGGCTCAAACTTTGCAAGCACTTCAACCAGATCATTTTGCGCAGCCATTACCGCATGGATATCTTTATAGGCCATTGGCGCTTCATCTACATCGCTACCCATCAGTGTAATTCTTTTCTCTACAAGATTGGCTGCAATCACATTCTTATCCAGAGTTTTAAAAGCGGCGCTTCTGCTCATTAGGCGGCCGGCACCGTGGCTGGCGGAATTGATACTTGTTGCATTACCTTTTCCGCGAACCAGAAAACCTGGCGTGCTCATACTTCCGGGAATGATCCCCAATATGCCTTCGCCTGCCGGTGTGGCACCTTTACGATGTACCATTACCTCGGTACCGTCAGCCAATTGTTCCTTCCAGGCAAAATTGTGGTGGTTTTCTATCCTTGTAACCGGATTAATCCCTAAAGCAAGGGCAATCTTATTGTGGATCTCGTGGTGATTTGCGCTTGCATATTCACCGGCAAGGTTCATGGCGATCCAGTACTCTTGTCCTTCATCTTTATCCAGATCCAACCAGGCTAAGTGCTTGGCTTCGGAAGACAATTTCGTTTTAGTCATCGCAATTTTGCTATAGTGATCCGCCACAGCGCCGCCAAATCCTCTTGAACCGGAGTGCGATAACAAAGCCAGGTACTTGCCTGCCGGGATACTCTCTAAGGCGCCCTCGCCAACGGTTAACTCGCCCCATTCTACGAAATGGTTGCCCGTACCGCTCGTACCCAACTGGGCATACGCTCTATCTTTCAAGGATCGGATCACTTTGGTTTCGTTCCAGGCGGCACTATCGAATAATGAACTGTCAAAATACGATTTGGTGGTACATCCTATACCGAAATAGGTATGGTCTACCAGTATATTTTTTAATTTGTCAGTCTCCGTATCAATAGTTTCCGCAGGCAGCTCAAATATGCTCAGACACATACGGCAGGCAATATCTACCCCAACGGCAAACGGGATAATCGTGTTTGCAGTGGTAGCCAATACGCCGCCGATTGGAAGGCCATACCCTTGGTGCGCATCGGGCATAAGGGCGCCAGCAACCGCAATAGGCAATTGTATGGCTGTACGCATTTGCGCCAGAGCACCCACTTCGATATGCTCCAGTCCCCATACCGGGAACTCGGCTATTTCTTCTTTCAGCTTAAAGTTGCTTCGTTCTTGTTTTACAAACTTACCTTCCTTACGCATGGCAATTATATCCTCGGCGAGGTTCTTGAACTTACCGCCTTTCTTCAAAGCATAGGGCGTAGGGTCGTCGATCAGCGCTTCTATATTGGCCAGGATTTCAGACTTACCCATTACGTTATGTTTCAGTAAACCATTGGCCACGCGGCTGAAGTTGACGAGGATTTCTACTTCTTCGATCCCTAAAGTCCTTAATTCGTTGTTGCTGATTTTCTCTTTTTCCATGACTGTTTTATTATTTATTGATACAAAGGAATGCAGCATCTGCGCAGTGTATTTGCGCAGTTAAAAATAATTCATAAATTCATTAAAATAATTTCAGACCAGATGCCTGTCAACAGAAACGCCCTCATCCGCTACCGTACCATTGATCAATGCCTGCAAAACCGCTATAGAAAATGGACGCTCGACGACCTGATCGACGCCTGTAGTGACGCAATCTATGAATACCAGGGCATTGATACTGGTGTAAGCAGGAGGACTGTACAGGCCGATATGGAGATGATGCGCAGCAATAAGCTGGGTTATGAAGCGCCGATTGTTGTAGTTGATAAGAAGTATTACACCTACAGCGTGAAAAATTACAGCATCACCAACAGTCCGCTAAACCAGCAGGACATGCAGGTGCTGACGGAGGTATCTGGTTTATTAAAACAATTTAAGGGCTTTAACCATTTTGCTGATCTGAATGAAATGGTGAGCAAGCTGGAAGATAAGATCTATTCGCAGAAGACGCATAGTGCCCCGGTCATAGATTTTGAACGGAATGATAACCTGAAAGGGCTGGAGTACATTGAAGTGATCCGAAAAGCAATAGTGGCGAAGAAAACGCTGTGTTTTACCTATCAGTCATTTAAGGCACGGGATGCCAGTACATTTTGTTTTAGCGCCTATTTGCTCAAGGAATATCGGAACCGCTGGTTTGTATTGGGCATACAGCATAAGAAAAACGGGAATCTGTACAATCT
>NZ_DATHGC010000071.1:0-2769 GCF_035317785.1 Pedobacter sp.
CACCAGGTTTGTGAATGACAATCCATCTTCAAAGTTGGTCGATGCCATGGCCAAAACATTCAGTAAGACAGAAGGAGACATCAGACAGGTTATGATCACGATGGTGTCCTCGCCGGAATTTTGGAGCAAAGCTGCTTTGAGAGAGAAGACCAAATCTCCTTTTGAACTGGCCATCAGTGCAGTGCGCGGTCTGGATGCCCAGATCACACAGCCCTACCAGTTATTTACCTGGATCAACAAGATGGGACAGAAAATGTATTATTACCAGGCACCTACCGGATTCCCGGACCGTGGGCAATACTGGATCAATACCGGATCATTGCTAAACAGAATGAATTTCGGACTTGCGCTGGCGTCACAACGCATCCCGGGGGTGAAGATCAATTTGAAAGCCTTAAATGCTAACCATGAACCAGAAAGTGCTGAGGCAGCACTGCTCACCTACAGTAAGATGATCATGCCCGAGCGTAACCTGGAAGAAACCGTTAAGCGTTTGAAACCAATGCTCAATGATCCGGAACTGGTCGGTAAAATAGAAAAAGCCGCAGAAAAGGCACCAGCTCCTCAGCCCGAGACCACTATGATGAATGAGGATGCGGACTTGATGACAGGAGTAAAAGGGGACGGCACGATTAAAAAGAAAAGACAGGGGAAAAACGCAGCAGTTCAAACTTCCGATGGAAATAACACTATGCTCGCCCAGGTAGTGGGTGTAATCATAGGCTCACCGGAATTTCAGCGCAAATAAAATTTAAAGCAGATCATCATGACTTCAAGAAGAGGATTTATAAAATCAGGAGGCCTTGCCTTATTTGGCATCGGATTGGGCGGAGTGCCTGGATTTCTTATTGACGCAGTGGCAGGTACGAAACCATTAGGCTTGTTCCAAAGGAAGAAAATCATGGTTTGCATCTTTCAGCGCGGTGCTATGGACGGATTGATGGCTGTAACGCCCTTCACCGATCAGTATCTTAAAGCTGCAAGGCCGACCTTATTTATGTCGGCCGCCAAAGGCGGTAAAAATAAACCGCTCATCGATCTGGACGGCCGCTTTGGTCTGCACCCGTCTATGGCTGGATTTGAACAGGTATTCCGAGATAAAAGAATGGCCATTGTCCACGGTATTGGATCACCCAATAGTACCCGGTCACATTTTGATGCGCAGGATTTTATGGAATCAGGTACCCCTTTTAGAAAAGGTACGGAAAGCGGCTGGCTAAACCGGGCAGTTGGCTTGCTGGGACATGACGGTGCTACACCTTTCCAGGGCGTGAGCCTTACCTCGTCCCTGCCGAGATCTTTTTATGGCGACAATCCGGCTGTCGCGATCGGCAACCTGCAGGATTTTAACATACAGATGCGGGGAAACCTAAAGGGAGCCAATATGGCCGCAAAAAGTTTTGAAGACTTGTATGACCAGACTTCATCAGGTTTATTGAAGGAAACTGGCAAGGAAAGCTTTGACGCGATCAGGATGCTTCAAAAAACGGATGTCAGGAACTATAAGCCCTCAAACAATGCAGTATATCCTAGCACATCATTGGGTAATTCCTTAAAACAGATTGCCCAGCTGATCAAAATGGATGTAGGTATGGAAGTTGCTTTTGCAGAGTCGGGTGGCTGGGATACGCATTTTAACCAGGGTGCCGAAACCGGGATTTTTGCCCGCAATGTAAATGACCTGAGCGAAAGCATTATGGCTTTCTGGGCAGATATGGGTACACTGCAGGATGACGTTACGGTCATGACCATGACCGAATTCGGGCGTACGGTAAAACAAAACGGTACGGGTGGCACCGACCACGGCCGCGGATCCTGCAATTTCATATTGGGGAACGGGGTCAGCGGCGGACAGGTACACGGCCTTGTAAATCCGCTTTCCATAGAAAATTTGGAAGACGGCAGGGACCTGGCCGTTACCACAGATTTCCGGAGTGTATTTAGCGAGGTTGCAGACAAGCACCTTGGCATTCACAATGACAAGGTGCTGTTTCCGGAGTGGAATGGTAAAACAATCGGCGTTATGGCAATTTAGCGAAATCTATTTCCGGATGCTGCCCGGACGATTGTCTTTGCAAGGGTGTTTTAATGGGCGTGAAATCATTGAAAAAACCACAGTTCTTCAGAAAAAAAGAATCTTTATCCGTTCCTCCGGCATAGTCTTTCCTGTAATTGACCCTGGCGGTATTGTCAGCTGAAAAAGCAGCACCCGTTATTTCATGCCAGGCACCTTCAGCATTGGCCACCCATTGGTTTTTATAATTTGCCATACGCGGCTGGTCACCGGTACCAGGATCAAAATTCTCCAGGAAGGAATTTAGCCCCTGCAGGTAGATCGCGGACTGCGGCCGTTCAAAACTGGCTACCAGTTGCCAGATCCCTTTTTCAACATCTTTAAAATACGAGGTATACGTAGTGGTTTTCCTCTCATCGTTAGGTTGTGCCCGGGTTAAAAAAGCATAAGTTTTACCTGCTTTCCAGGGATAGATCATATAGCTTTGTCCACCGGAGCCTTCATTTCCAAATTCACCGGCCTTTGTAGTTTTCCCCTTTTTCAGCAGCACGATCTTCATGCTGTCGGGAATAGCTTTTGGATCATCTGTGTTAAAAGGGCTCCAAATGGAAAACAATACCCTTCGTTCAGTCGCAGAGTTTACCTGCATGCCGAAATAACCACTGCTAAACCCATTGGCCATATAATAGGTGCCGGTCTTATCTTCACCTTCAGGTACCATGATCTCGGAGTAAAGCCACTCTATTTTCGGCCCT
>NZ_DATHGC010000072.1:0-4642 GCF_035317785.1 Pedobacter sp.
CTTAATTTCTATGATCTGCCCTAATCTGCCCGACTGTATTTCTTTGATGACCCTCTGCGGGCCTGGCAGGAAAGGCATTTCCGAACTGCACCTCACGAAACGGCCGTGTGTTTTAACCGCAGCCTTTATCGCCAGCGCATCTTCCAGATCGATACCAAAAGGTTTTTCACCCAGAAGGTCCTTGCCCGCAGCCAGTACCTCGAGATAAAATTCTTTATGCAGGTTGTGCGGTAAGGCTACATAAACCACATCTATATCCGGATCGCCCAGCAATTCCTTATAATCTGTAGTCAGCAGCTTTACTGTTGGTACCGATGTGTACCAGGAAAGTACCTGCTCATTCAGGTCGCATACTGCCGTAAGTGCTGCTTTGACAGGAAAATCGTTGAGTGTAAACCACCTGCCAAATGCACCGGCTGCTTCCCTGCCCATTAGTCCGCCGCCTATGATGCCTATATTTACCTGTTTCATTTTAGTTGCTGATATAGTCAATTACATCTGCCGGTTTAGCGCCTTCATGAACGATAGCCATCAGGGCTTTGGTCATACCGGCAGGATTTGCGTGCTGGATTACGTTTCTGCCATACACAATTCCTTTTACACCCTGCTGCATCAGCCCATAAGTCCGGTCCAGGATCTCCCGGTCGCTGGCCTTACCTCCGCCGCGCACCAGTACTGGTATGCGTCCGGCTATTTCCACGATCCTATGGTATTGGTTCACGTCATCTGTCGGATCGGCTTTGATGATGTCTGCACCCAGCTCTACACCTTGCCTGACCAGCGGCACGATCTTTTCCGGATCACCGTTTACCATATACCCTCCGGCTTCCTTATTCGGACGGAACACCAAAGGCTCTATCATCAAGGGCATGGCGTACTGCTCGCATACCGGTTTTATCTTTAAAATGTTCCGGATGCACTGATCCGTCACTTCCGGCTCGCCCGGAATACTGAACAAATTGACGACCACGCAGGTGGCATCCAGCCTCAGCGCCTGCTCCACAGGGTTTTCGATCATCCGGCTGAACAGGGCACGGGGCAGTTCTTTGCCATATACATTGGCCACATCGGTCCTGAGTACCAAAGAAGGTTTTTGTCTTCCCGGAACAGATTGCAGGTAATGTGCCTGCCCTACGGTAAGCTGTATGGCATCGGGAGCGGCATTTACCAATATATCTACCGCTTTGCTGATGTTTTCTATGCCTTGTAAAAATCCGTATTCGTTAAAAAAACCATGGTCTATAGCTACATCAAAGCAATTGCCTGATTTGCTGTTGAATAACCTGTTTAATCTGTAATCTTTCATTGATAACTATTGTTTTATATCCGGGTAATTTCAATTCCTAATTAAATGGCGCTTTGCCTGCCGCCGCCTGCGGATTTTCTTTCAGGTAAATCCTGTACAGTTCAAAAAAGGTTGGCGCGTTCAGCAGTTCCGCTTTGGGATCAAGCTTTTTCACTTCCTCCACTACCCTAACATGCCATGAAGGTACCTTCAAAATATTCCGGAACCAATGGAAAGGTATATTTCTTTTATGGATCTGGCTGACAATGATCCTTGCGGCTTCAGCCGGATCGTCCTGGTTTACATCTTCTCCGGCACGCAAAACAGGCATATTGGCATGTAACGAAGTTAGCGGGACTTTTTGTGGCACAATCCCGTTTGGACTAAATTTAGCATAGGCATCCAGGCCCCGGCTGTTCATTGCCGGTGCCAGTCCGTCTATTACAAAGCCGGTGATGGAAAGGTCCCATTGTTTATAATACGGTTCGTTGTGTTTCGCCCACTGGTCTACTGCGTCAGGCAGACCGGATATTGCCCTTGGCGCCTGCAGCATTCCCGGCATCAGGTAGCCTGAGCCATTGTCCGCTGCCGCAAAATAATCGTTTGGTGTAGCGGTTTCCCTTCTGTATTCCATGGCCATGGGTACACGCTGTGCCAGTACCGGACTGATGCTCCACATCAAAGGCACCTTGCCCCGGTCCGGACTGTCCCAGATATCGGGCGTGGTTTGCGACAGCCATGAGGAAGCATCATAATCGCCCACATAGAAAATATAGTAGTTCTTGTCCTTGAGCTGAAGTTTACCTTGAGCATCCAGGTAACCTTTTTTCTTTAACTCGTCCTGCGTAACCCAATTTTGCTTGTAGATCTTTTTTAAAGGATAATGCTGCCAGAATGAAGCATTGGCCAGCGCGCCAAATCCTATGGCGTCTGCATCTTTGAATGCATTGTAGGCACTGATGACCCTGGAATATTCCCACTCGGTTTCTACATCTTCGTGCTTGCCCCCAGCATGCCTGGTATACTTATAGGCCCAGGGCGGAAAGCCGCCCAGGTACGTAAACTGGTTGCCATTTCCATTGCGCTGATAAGCCAGCAAAAGAAATTCTTTTAGTGTGCTGAGGTCTGTGCCGGGTTGCTGAGTGCTATCGTCTGTTGCGGTTTCATCGCCCCATGGACTCAAATCGTAAAAGAAAGCATTCTTGCTCACGAAAAAATCGTGATTGGACAGGGTATGGTGATTGATGCGGGTTGCGGTAGGTTTCAGCATCCATTGCTGATCGAGGTAATAGGCGCCATAAGCCGTATTGCATTTACCGGTTTTTATGTAGTTTTCTATAAACCAGAGGTAAGCGTCGTTCTTCGCAGAGCCTGAAGAAGTTCTTTTGGTATCAGGGATCGTCCCCCTTCCTGTAAACAAGGAAGTACCGTCCGGTTTGAGCAGCCATTTTTTAACAGGGATCTTCGGTCCTTCCAGTACCAGCCTGCGGTATAAGCTGCCTTCACTGAGGTCATACCTGATGGCGACAAGTTCATCGGCCCCGGCTACAGAAGAGGCCACATTGCTGGTTGCCGGCACTTTAGGATCATAAACAACCGCGCCTTTGATATCCGGTTTAAATGAAGTGATCAGTTTTATAAGATCAGTGTATACCAGGGTATCTGCGTTGTGCAGCCATTTGCCGGGTTTACGGTACTTATCCCACCAGTAGCGGTCTATGTTTACCCCGGCATTTTCAATAAAGAAAAGATATAATCTTGGTGATTTCTGGTTGACAATTCCCTGCAGGGTAGCCAATGTATGTGCATGATCCCAGGCCATGCGCACATTGGCTTCATTTTTCATGTCCGGTTTAAGGGTATAGCCCAGGTCAAACAGCACTATTTTTTGCTTGTTCTGTGCGTACACCCCAGCTTGCCCCGGCAGTACAAGCAGTAAGAGAAAACAGATCCGGACCAGTCTTTTGAAAATGTGCATCAGGGTTACATTTGGTTAATCGCACAAGCAGTGCGAACTACCCGGCAATTATACAAATAAGAAATCATAACTTGTATATACAAGACAATATTTATATAGTGCTGCCGTCTAAAAAATATTTTCTTTAAATGATTACCTTTACCCTCAACCTGTATACCGAAGATGAACAAAAAAGAAATGATGCCCTTGTATCAAAAGGTGATTGACGACCTGAAAATATTGATTGAAAAAGGAACCTATAAAAAAGGTGATCTGCTGCCTTCGGAAAACGACCTTTGCAAGACTTACAATACTACAAGGGTGACCATCAGGCAGGCGCTTTCCGCATTGACCATCTCCGGATACATTACCCGCAGGCATGGAAAGGGAAGCATCGTGTCTGAACCTAAAAAAGGTCTGGGGATTCTTTCCCTGAGAGGAGTAACAGCCGGTATTGGCGACAAAGGGCTGACCACAAGTATTCTTGAGAAACCAATCAGGCAGGATTGGCCTGCCGGGTTCTTTTATGACCTGGAAGAAGAGGAACGGGCCAGTGGCTGCATCTTTTTTACCCGGCTGAGGTATCTGGATAAAATGCCGCTGCTCTACGAGGAAACTTTCATCACGGACCTGAGCCTGCCCAGGTTTACCTCCAGAAATCTGGAAAACCGGTCCTTGTTTAAGATACTGGATGAGCACTACCAGGTCAAAATAAAAGAAGGTGAGCAGAAAATCTGGGCTATAAACGGAGATAAAGAGATCAGCAAGCTGCTTGATGTCAAAACAAACCATCCGCTGGTGCACATGAAAAGAAGGCTGAAGACCAACGTCAAAAACCTGAATATTTATTCTTCACTGTACTGCAACACTGAAGAATATTTCCTGCAGGATTATTTTTAAAAAAGATCGTTATGGCCAATAGTCATGGTATTGCCCGAAGCTGGGCTCTACTGTTTCAGCAGCCGCATGACCTGTCCGCCTCCCGGCTCCATTTTTACGGTGACAAACCCGGTATTGGTAACAGACCTGGAGACTTTCACCAATCCATTCGGATCTTTCGCTGTTTCCGGACCATCGGAATAGAGTTCAGCATTAAATGTTCCTAAAGGCAGGAAGTCAAGCGGGATCTTCAGCTCCCGGACAGTACTGTTATTGATCGTACCTACATACCATTCATTGCCTTTTCTGCGGGCAACAGTCAAAAATTCGCCCACTTCGGCGTTGAGCACTTTTGTCTCATCCCAGACGGTAGGTACTTTCTGTAAAAAGTCAAAACCAGGCTGGCCTTCATAAGCCTCCGGGTAATCGGCCACCATGGCCAGATAGCTTTCCAGCACGACGTACATGGCCAGCATGTGGCAGCGTGTGCCCGCCATCATTGGCTTGACATAGCGCATTTT
>NZ_DATHGC010000073.1:0-14145 GCF_035317785.1 Pedobacter sp.
TAAATACAAAAAGCTGGTTTAAACACCAGATTTTATAGGCTCACTTATGCAATTTGCCAGGGGCGGAGCAAAAAAGGCCAGAGTTGTGAGTCGACTCACAACTCTGGCCTTTTTAAATAGCTTAAACAGTACTACTTATACTGCGCCAATACGCGTTCCAGCAAGACTTTTGTCTTCCTGATTCCTTCTTCCTCAGACAAACTATCACCTTCCCACTCAATCCCTACTATACCCTTAAAGCCGCTATCATAAATGATTTTGAACATACGGGTATAATCAATGTCTGCTTCCTCTCCCTTATCATTAAACTTAAATGTCTTGGCACTTATGCCCTTAGCGAACGGAACAAGATCCTGAACTCCCTGATACATGTCGTACTGCCGCTCTGCATTGATCCTAAAATTCCCAAAATCAGGCAAAGTTCCGCAATAAGTACTATTCACCCCCTTCATCACGTCTGACAGCCATTTGCCGTCAGAAGAATAACCACCGTGATTCTCTACAATAATATTGATCTTATTCTTCTTTCCATAGTCAGTAAGTCTGCCCAACCCATCTATAACTGCGGTCTTTACATCAGCTTCAGAACCCTTTCCTGCAGCATTTACCCTGATTGTCAAACAGCCCAGTATCTTAGCAGCATCTACCCATTTATAATGATTTTCAACTGCCTTAGTTCTGGCTTTCTCATCCAGATCACCAAGATCACCTTCTCCATCGATCATGATCAAATGATTTTGGATACCTTCATTTTTTGTTATGGTCAGAAGTTCTTTTAAATAGGCGGCATCCGTTTCTTTCTTATTGAAGAAAGGGCTCACATATTCAACGATATTTATCCCAAAATCATTTTTAGCCTTCAATGGAAATTCCAGATTGGTCATCTTCCCAGCAAAAAGCGCCTTATGAAACGACCACTCTGCCAGGGAGATCTTGAAAAATTCTTTTTTCCCCGATGCCATTACGTCAAAAGGAAGCAGTGAGGTTATGCCTGCGGCTGCAGCCAGCATGCCCATATCTTTGATAAAATTTCTTCGGTCTTGTGTTTTCATTTGTTGTCCAATGTAATATTTAGGTTTAGGGATATCACCACAAGGATATCGGTTATCTAAGATAGGAAAAATATTTCCCCGCTAAGTAACATAACAAAATCATCACATGGAGTTTGAAATATTAAAATCTGCTGTTGCAGAATTAACCCTTTTTGCTGAAGAAGTTATTGAAATACATCAACTGGAAACCGATCGAATTTGTCCAGTATTCCCAGGTGTGCGCACCGGGTCTTATGGTAAAATCATGGGGGATATTATTGTAAAGCAATTTCTCGTGCAACTGAATATTTACATTGTAGAAGAAATCGTCTTTTCCGCAGTCAATGTTCAGTGCGAGCTTATTAGGAACCAGTAAATAAACCAGGTTTACAACAGAATTCTGCTCCCACCTTTCCGGATATTTTTCTTCAGCACCAAGCCTCCTGGCAATATCCCAGTTTAATGGAAAAGGCCTGATGTCCACGCCACCGCTCATGCTTCCGGCAGCTCCAAACACATCCTGATGCTTAAAAGCAAGATACAACGCCCCATGACCGCCCATGCTCAAACCAGTTATAGCCCTTCCCCTTCTGTCATTTATAGTCTTATATTTCTGATCTATCCAGCGCACCAGCTCCTTTGACACATAGGTCTCGTATTTCCATGCGGGGTCCTCCGGGCTGTCAAAATACCAGCTGGTCACATTTCCGTCAGGACAAACAATGATCATCTGAAAATCGTCCGCATATCTTTTTATTGCAGGAACCTTATTGACCCACCCTGAAAAACGATCACCGGCACCATGCAGTAAGTAGACCACCGGATAATTTTTGCTTTCATTATATCCATCAGGCAGAACGACGACTGCCTTAATGTCCTTTTTCATTGCCGCACTATGCGTCAGCACAGTATCAACTTTCGCGGCAAAGGTCAGCTGGCAGCCCAGCAGGTTCAGCAATGCTAAAACAATATATTCTTTCATCCGTTTATGAGCTAACTTCTTATTAAACCCAGGTACACGCTGCGCCTACCAGGGCGGCATCTTCCCACATTTGAGTTTGTCTGATCACTACGGTTTTATTTGCTATTTTATCCTGCAGTTTACCAATAAAATGATCCCAGCACCTCGCAATATTCCCGCCAACGACCAATACCTGGGGATCCTCATCCGCTATGAAATCATTTAAAAAGGCTGCAAGATTTGTAGAAAACTCGTCAAAAAGTTCATCCTTTATCGACTGATCCGCTGTAGCTAAAAGCTCTTCTACGTTCTTCACTTCTTTACCGGTCAGCTCTTTATATCTTCTTAAAAACCAGCGCGTAGAAATATACTCTTCTGCTATGCTATCCAGAAAAGGTACAAACGCCCTGTTGACATCTATGGTTTCACCCTTACAGTTACTGGTTGAACCCAAACCCGTACCCAGTGTCACCCCGATAGCCCGTTCAAAATCTGAAGCCGCTCCCGAGGCAAGTTCCCCGCGTAAAAAAGCTTCTGCATCGTTGATAAAAGTAATGTGCTCACCAGGAATACCCAGTCTTTCTGCGAGGATTTCGCGAATGTTCATTCCATACAACGAATCGTATTTCTGCATTCCCTTCATTAATGAAATGCCCTGTTCATAGTCAAAAGGGCCTGGCATAGCTATGCCAATTGTAATCGTTTCCTCTGATGATTTTATAATCAGGGTAGAAAGTGCTTTTACCCATGATTGCAGAATGGCCTCTGCATTATCCATAGAAGCAACACGTTCTCTTTTTAAGGTACTGTCTATCACTCTGTATGTATTACAATCTACATGAGCCGCAGTAATGTGAGAGCCGCCTATGTCTACACCAATAAAGGGTAGTTCAGATGATTTTGTATTCATTTATTGGTTTAATTTGGTCTGTTGACTGTTGATGATTCAATCTTCCAAATAAAGACATTTAAACCGTTTTAGCAAAATTTTATTTAATTTATTTTAGGAGAAGGCCCTGATGTTTCTTTTTATCACATGAAATGGCCTTCGTTTAAAAATACTTAGGGTTCATTAGGTTATAGTTTTTTCGTGGAAACGTCATGCTGAGGGTTACTTCATGAGATCCCTGCTGATAACTGGCGAGTGCGTTCGTGCTGTAATCAAATGAGTAACCTACCCTAAACCTGTCACTCACAAAGACCTCAACTATTGCAGCCAGGGCATTACTTTTTTCAAGCCCTTTTTGAAGATTGCTTTTCTTCCAGAGTGAAACCCCGGTTCTATAAGAACCTCCTATCCAAAGCCGCTTATTGATAAGCAGATAAGCATTCAAATCAAGGTTCGTTGGCCCCCTAAAGTCCTCTTTGATCATAAAGGTCGGCTTGATATCCAGCACTTCTGACAACGGAAAAATTGCGCCGGCGGATATATAAAGATGTCTTACCTGCTTCAGAATTTTATAATTATCATCAGTGGTGATCTGATCCCGGTATGCCGAGAACATGTCAAGCACAGAGGCGCTAATGTAATACCTTGGATCAGAATAATATACACCTACTCTAAAGTCAGGATAGATCTTGCTTTCGTTTCCTGTTGGTATACTTGTGTCGTTGGGATCAACTGCATTAAGCTTAGTGCCGTCAATTCCGTATTGGGTAACCCCAAATGCAATTCCAAAGCTCAATCTTCGCTCTTCGTCGTCGTCAATCTGCAATCTATAAGCATAATTCCCATAGAGAGATGAAGTACTCTGGGCGCCCAGCCTATCGTTAATTGCTATAAAGCCTAACCCCACTCTTTTCTCGTAGTCATTGGTCACACCATCAAAAGAAGCTACCGCCGTTCTTGGCGCACCATTTATTCCCGCCCATTGCATGCGGTAACTCAAACTGCCGGTCCAGTCTTCCCTGTATCCAGCGTATGCAGGATTCACAGCCAGCCCGTTAAATACATATTGGCTGAACTGAACCGTTTGCTGCGCGTACATCTTAAAAGCGCTAAAAAACAATAGTAAAAGAAAACCCGATTTCCTTAAATTCCCCATCTCATCAACATTTTTTACCTATGTTGAATATAGAGAATAAATCAGGCTCGCTAATCTGTTCAAGTCATTCATTTTGCCGGAAATGCGAATAAAATTCTACTTTTCCGCAGGTTTTGGATCTCTGGGACCACGCTTATAGATCACCAGGCCATTCAGGAAATTGCGGAGGATCTGATCCCCGCAGGCCTTAAAATTAGCATGGTCATTGCTTCTGAACATATCTCCGAGTTCACTTTTTCCGATCTTGAAATTGACCAGGCCCAGAATCTTAATAATCTCTTCATTATTGAGCTCAAGGGCTACACGCAGTTTTTTAAGAATATCATTATTGCTCATATCACATCGCTATTTCAATTTTTACCTTTTTATTCTTGATCTTCTCATTGGCCAGTGCAGATAAGATCTTGTTCACCATTTTTCGTTTTACAGCAACGTAGGACGTCTGGTCTTTCACTTCTATCAGCCCTACATCTTCCTTCTGCAAGCCAGCCTTTTTTAAGAGCAGACCGACAATATCAATTTTATTGATCTTATCCTTTTTACCCGCAGCTATATAAAGAGTCTGCCATTCACTGTCTTTTGGCAACGCAAATTTACCCTTTAAATCTTCGGCCTCTATATCTGATTTTAAAAAGGGGTATTTCTCATCGTCAGCTATAATCAGATATGCCGTTCCCTTTGCATTCATCCGTGCTGTTCTGCCATTACGATGCAAAAAGGCATCCTCGGTATAAGGCAACTGGTAGTGCACAATGTATTCCACCTCAGGAATATCAAGCCCTCTTGAAGCAAGATCTGTGGTGATGAGCATCTTAATGCTGCCATTTCTGAATTTCAACAGCGCACGTTCCCGCTCATCCTGCTCCATTCCCCCGTGAAAAATATCATGCGCCAGATTCTTGTCGATTAGCAGGTCACTGATCCGGTCTACCGTCTCTCTGTGGTTACAAAATATCAGCATTGGTTTATTTCCAATTTTACAGATCAGCTGAAACAAGGTATCAAGTTTGTCCGCCGCAGTGGTCAGTACCTTTTTTAATTTCAGGTCCGGCACGACCTTTACATCTTTCAGAAAATCGATCTCAGCAGGATGACTGATCCCTGTAAACCCAGGAATATCGCTCATGGCTGTCGCCGAAGTAAGTATCCGTTGTTTCAGGGACAGGAGTTTACCAATAATATACGACATGTCGTCCTGAAAGCCAAACTCCAGCGCTTTGTCGAATTCATCTAGAACCAGGGTTGTGATCCCCGATTCATCAAAATTCTCATGTCTCAGGTGATAGGCAATCCTTCCCGGAGTACCAATCAGAACCGCGGGTGGTTGTTCAAAATTATTGCGTTCCGTCTTTACCGGATGACCGCCATAGCAGCAATTGACCTTAAACCCCGTTCCCATTTGTTTAAATACCTGTTCTATCTGCAAAGCCAATTCCCGAGAGGGCACAAGTATCATCGCCTGTACACCATTAAAGCCGTTCTTCAAATTGCTTAGTACCGGCAGCAAAAAAGCAAGGGTTTTACCGGATCCCGTAGGCGCCAGCAACAACACATCTTTCCCTTTTCCAGCAGCACCCACAGCAGCAAGCTGCATTTCGTTTAAAGACTTGATTTTTAATTTCTCCAGGATCTTTTCTACCATCATGGCACCAAAGATAGGCCTAATCAAAGAATTTAACTCAAAATATTCACTAAGCTGTTGACAACAAGATAATTGTTAGCAATTAAACAACCGAAAATTAACGGGATTTTAATCTTTATCCCTTATTTTTAGTAAACCTGAATGCGGGTTGTTTACCAAACACCATTGAACGTATGACCTGGAAAAAATTTAGCGGCGAGGTAATCCACTCGTCAATCCTTGAAGAAATTGAAAATTCAATCGTAAGAGAAACTGAAAAAGGCTACCGCCTTAAAGTCTGCATCGGCACAGACTCACAGGTAAAAGGAGCAGTCACAGATTTCGCAACCGTCATTGTATTGCTAAGAGAACACCACGGTGGTTTTATGTACATCAACCAGGATAAGACCACACAGAAAATGAGCATCAAAGAGCGTATGCTCGTTGAAGTACAAAAATCAATTGAGATCGCCTATTCTATCTGTGACCTGCTGGACCTCTACGATGTAGACCTTGAAGTACATGCGGACATCAATACCAATCCGATGTTCAAATCAAACAAGGCACTTAATGAAGCAATGGGTTATATTCTGAGCATGGGCTTTATATTCAAAGCCAAACCCGAGGCATTTGCAAGCTCTACCTGTGCAGATAAAATGGTTCACTGATTACCATTTTGTAGTTGATACAGTAGCGGGCTTTTTCTGTTCAGTTTTAGGCTCAGCCAGGGTATTGCTCATCATTACTTTGAGCCTGTCGGCAATCCTTCTGGTTTCAGTGAAAACAAATGCCATATTCGCTTCCCATTCTGTGCGGCCAAGTTTCCCCGGTGACTTTTCAAGCCCGGTGCTTACCGTGACGGGCACGAAATTGCCATACCTGTCCCGTTCATACGGGGTGACCACAAAGTCCGTCATGATCAGCCTGTATTTCCCTTCACGCAATGCAATTGAAATGGTGTAATTTACTTCCGCAGACGGATGACCGATCCCTGCAACCCCTTTTTGAACGATCATTTTACCTTTCCCTAAAAACACAGTATCTTTTTCTTCGGCCGTCAGCTTTAATGATTTGGAATTGACCTTAAAGAAACGTCTTGCATTAGCTGCCATTACAGTCTTTGCTACTGCTTTAAGTTCTGCAACTTCCAGGAAGGTATATTTTCCGGACTCGTCCATGGGCAATATCCTATCCTGGGCAAAGGAACCAAAACCAAGCATCATTAAAATCAGGATCAGAGGTAGTTTCATAGTTGATTTGTAAAAAAGGCTGCCAGAAAATATTTCTGACAGCCTTTAAATTTAAAAAATAATTTCAGCTTTTTTAGAATGCGTATACAAATGCCAGTGAGAACTGAGCAGCTTTTTTAGTCATATCTACACCATTCTCTTTCCAGAAACGCTTATCAGAAGCATTATCAAACCTAACCTCAGGGATAAAGGTCAGGCCGCCCGCTTTAATGTTACCAGACAAAGTTACGGCAGCAACTTTTTCGCCATCAACTTCGCCAACATCTTTAGTTTTGAAATACTCGCCTCTTAAACCCAGTGCTACAGCAGGGGTGAATGCATATTGTGGGTATAATGCAGCACCTGTATAGCCACCACCATCATTAGTGATCGAGTAATCGGCAGCGTTCAAGCCTAATTTGAACTTTTCAGTTACCTGGTAAGCAGTGGTCAGGTCAAAAATAGTTCCCGTTCCGGCAACGCCTACAGATTTTCCTGTCAGCGCGTTCAGATAAGCAGTCCATCCTTCAACCGGCGTTATGGTCAGCTGACCGCCAACATGCGATACGCCGTTGAAGTCAGAATAAACGTTCCAGTCATTGAATAAACCCACCATCAAGCTTACTTTGTCGGAGAATTTGTATTGTCCTTTGATACCGGCGTTCTGGAATGGCCCGTTAGTAAACAAATAAGAAGTTGAATAGTTAAAGTTACCAGTTGGAGGTATTACCTCATAACCGATGAAAGTACCCATAAATCCTGCAGTCAGCGTAAACGCATCAGTAAAAGCATAAGATGCGTATAAATTCTGAATGTGAAAAGATTCACCGCCTTCAGGCAAAATTGACTGGCCCTGTCCACGTGGTCCAAAGGACAGTTCACCGACAAATGATGCCTTACCGGTAGTTTTTTTCAACGCAAGATCGATCATTCCCAGTGAAACAGAGTTTTGGTCACTTGCAAAACTAGTCAGGATATTTGGATGCTTTGAAAAATCATATTTATAATATGCATCAGCTGATCCGGAAATCTGTAACGGAGCGTCTGCTTCCTGAGCAAAAGAAGCTGTAACTGTTGACAAGAACGCGAGGGATAGTATTGCTTTTAATTTCATAATTTGAGGTTTGAGGTTGATAATTTAGTGAGTATGGTTAAAATTGGTTTTCTACTTCCTGACCTGCAACGATCAAGGTACCCTGAGAATATTTCTCATTGTGCTGAGACGCATCCAATCCTTCTTCTTCTTCTTCTTCAGATACACGGATAGGCTGTACCAGGTTGATCAGTTTGAAAATAATGAATGACATTATGAAACTGAACGCCACAACGATCACCACACCCTTTAGCTGAGTAATGAAAAATGCAGGGTTTCCATAGAACCAACCATCAACACCAGCACCATTTACTGTTTTAGTAGCAAAAACACCAGTTAACAGCATACCAACGATACCACCTACACCATGACAAGGAAATACATCCAATGTATCATCAAGACTTGTTTTTTGTTTCCATGAAACCACAAGGTTGGAGATAACTGCGGCGATAACACCAATGAATATACTTGAAGGAATGCTAACAAATCCTGCACCCGGAGTAATGGCAACCAAACCAACTACTGCACCTATACAGAAACCCAGTACCGAAGGTTTTTTCCCTCTTGCTACATCAAAGAACATCCAGGCCAATCCGGCTGCGCCTGCAGCGGTGTTGGTTGTCAGAAACGCTGAAACTGCTAAACTACTGGCTCCAACAGCAGAACCTGCATTGAAACCAAACCAGCCAAACCAAAGTAAACCAGTACCGATCAGTACATAAGGAATATTAGCAGGCGGAACTTCTTTATGCTCAATATGGGATTTTCTGCGTTTCAATACCAGTGCACCGGCTAAAGCCGCCATACCAGCAGAAATGTGTACAACCGTACCACCTGCAAAGTCAAGAACGCCCATTTTAAACAGAATTCCATCCGGGTGCCATGACCAGTGTGCCAGCGGTGAATAAACAAACAGCGCAAATAAAACAATGAATAAAATATAAGAGGTGAAGCGGATACGCTCAGCAACTGCTCCAACCACCAGACCCGGAGTGATAATAGCAAACATCAGTTGGAAAACAGCAAACAACGAAAGCGGAATGGTTGCTGCCAGACTCCATGAAGGACTGGAGTTTACACCCTGGAAGAAAAGGAAGGTCTTTGGATTTCCAATAAATCCTCCAATGCTTTCTCCAAAAGCCAAACTAAAGCCACATACAATCCAAAGAACTGTAATAACACCGGCTGCTACCACACTTTTGATCATGGTAGAAAGAATGTTCTTACGGTGAACCATACCTCCGTAAAAAAATGCTAAGCCTGGAGTCATGATAAATACCAAAGCACTAGCAATTAATACAAACGCGATATCTGGTCCGCTGTATTTTCCCTCATCGAAATTTGGAAGTAAGGGGATAAAAAGAGCAAGAATTGCAATTATTAATAAAACTGCAAATGGGCCCCACTGTTTAAATAAAACTTTTGCCATAAATGTTAGATTTTACTAGTTTGAAATTATGTGTTATTTGATTTTTTTATAAAACTAGTAATTAATTTCAACTTTCATCACTTTTTCCCAAACAATTTTTAAAATTATATGTTTATGAACCCATTTTTTACGCAAAAACATGAATTTATAACAAAAAACAGGTTCAATTTTTGTTATTTTATAACAAATCACCCAAAAACCGCTACTTTTTTTGTTAAAAAAATAAAAATCACCATAATCCATAAAAAAACCGTTCAGCAACCCTGTAAAAGTTCCAAATCCGTAAAACTACCATCACAGCGATCTTATAGAAATTAGCTTACCTTTATACATACTTATATACATGAAATCGCATCATCTGACTTTTAACCAGAAAAAATCGCAGGCATTAAGCTAGACTGGATAACAGAGATCACCCCATGTTTCAGAACAACAATGCTTTGTTAATGAGCAGCGATTTAGTCCTACAGATTCTGGCATCATCAGCATCATTTCAAATCCATAGCCAGCGGAACCGAAATGAATGATGTTTTAATATTTGAATTTAGAAAACAGAAAGTAGTTGAAATTTTTGGAGCTTATGATTGACAGCATGTCCGTCACACCTTATAGTACAGATGAAACCTGATAAGCAGAACCCTGCACCACACCCTTGCGCTCAATCTCCTTATCAATATAAGTCTGGATCGCCGACTTGTTTAATCCCCAGTTTGGTGCGATCAGCAGGTCCCAGTCAGAAATACCAAATAGTCGTTGAATGACAATATCCGGTCTTAGCAACGGGATCAGCTTACAAAGCAGGTCTGTATATTCTTCGAGCGAAAACAGCTTAAAGGGTTGTTTTTTATATTTCGCCCCCATAATAGAGCCCTCTACAATATGAAGATGGTGGAATTTCACAAATTTGATCTGCGGAAAACGGTTGATTTCGTGAATATAGCCGAGCATCATTTCTTCAGTTTCCCAGGGAAAGCCAAATATCGTATGCACGCAGAGGTCAAGTTTGGAATTTTCGAGCAGTTTAACGGCCTCAACAAACTCCCCGTGACTGCAGCCCCGGTTGATCTGGTTTAGCGTTTCGTCATAAATAGACTCCATGCCCATTTCCAGGTCCACGTCAAACCTGTCGGTATAACTCTCCAGCAAAGCAACCTTTTCCGCATCAATACAATCCGGCCTTGTACCAACCGAAAAGCCCACCACATCATGAGTATTTATAGATAATGCTTCGTCGTACATCATTTTTAAATAATGCACTGGTGCATAAGTATTGGTATTAGGCTGAAAATAAACAATGAACTTATCCGCCTTATAAAAGCCCTTACCCCGTTCCATCCCTTGTTCCAGCTGCTCACGAATGGTTGGAAGCTTTCTCGAAAGTTCAGGAGTGAAAGAATCTACATTACAATAAGTACAACCCCCATAGCCTTTGCTGCCATCACGGTTCGGACAAGTAAAGCCACCATCAACAATTACTTTAAATACGCGTTGCCCATTATATTTTTCCTTAAGGTGCGTACCGTAATTCTTATATCCCTTAATGCCTAAGTCCAGTAAAGTTCCCAATTGCTATTATTTTTCTGCAAAAATACAGCTTTATTTTGGAATACTATACCATACCACCCATCAATGGATCTGTCGTTGAAGCAGCGCCAGTTTCAACGTGCCCGGCGAAGCCGGTACTAAAATTTTTATTGCCAGACAACTCCACGATAAAATCATACCAGTTATGCGACTTTACCAAATTCAAGACAACACTTTCCTTAGTATTTGGAGCAACTGTTTTTTTCACTGTACCTGATTGATAACTATTGTCACTGACAATAAAGGTATGCGGTTTGCTGTCGTTGTTGACGAGGTTCATTTTTAAATTCCCGGTCAGTTTCTCCCTGTTAACACCGCTGCTTTCGTAAGCTATACTGACTTTTATTTTTGGATCGCTGCGGTGTCCTTTAAATTCCCTGTAAAAACCATTAGGACCATGCACACGCAAGTGATATTTTCCGTTCTCAAACGAATCCAAGGGCCAGTTATAGCTTAGTCTGTCCCCCGCCTTTACCCCGAATGCCCAGTTTCTGCAAATTTCATCCTTACTGCCTTCATCGCTGTATTTTACCGGGGCATATACGGTAAAAGGAGATCCTGCAGCGTGTTTACCAAATACAATATCGCCTGCGGCAAAATTCATCTCAGCCGATATTCCATCGGCCGATAAGCCCCCGTCGCAATACAATTCATAAGGCAAAGCACAAGCCGGCCTTGTTCCTTTTTCCTGCAGGTTCAGCAAAGCAGGTTTTGCGGAGATCTTAGCAATCTCATCCGCAGACAGCTTTTTAAACCCCACCGGATCGCCTTTAAACTTGGCGTTGTAAATAGTTTCCACATTTTTATTCCTGTCCAGAAAAGGGACCTTTTCCGGTTTGCTGCCATCGTAAGGACTAAAAGCAGAAGTCAAATCACCACAGATTGTCCTTCTCCATTCACTGATATTGCCCAGATGTAAATTCTTGCCAAACTTCTTATTGACAAAAGTTTCAAGAAACTGCAGTGTTGAGGTATGGTCAAACACTTCCGAACAAACCTTACCACCCCTGCTCCATGGTGAAGCGATGATCAGCGGCACCCTGAATCCAAGTCCAACAGGAGCTTCCCGTGCCTGATTTTTAGGAATGCCCTGTTTTAGTTCATTTTCCAGCCGCACATGCTCTATTTCGGTTTCTATTCCGGCTGAAACTTTACCCGTTCCGGGAATTTTAACATCAGGGATAGAAAAAGGCGGAACATGATCATAATACCCGTCATTTTCATCATAAGTAGAAATGAAGATCGTTTTCTTCCAAACCTCCGGGTTCTCGGTAAGAATATTGAGGATCTCAGATACATGCCATGCACCATACCATGGTGCGCTGGGATGATCAGAAAAGTTCTGCGGTGGCGCGAGCCAGGAAACCGCAGGCAATTTGCCTTCATTTACATCTTTTCTAAACTGGTATAGCACATCACCCTTAGGAACGGTAACCTTTCGTTCCGTCCCATTGTCAGAGTAGGTCAGTTCCGTAATGTTCCGGAAACCGATATCACCTGAATTAATTACAAAAGCACTCTGATAGAGCTTCTTTTCATGATCACTTAGCTTTCCGTAGCTTTCCTTGTTCCAGATTGCCAGTTCAGCCCTGGCATTGTCCAGCACCGCCTGCTTAGCCTTGATGCTTTCCTGTGCTTTTTTGGCATCCTCATCACTTGAAGGCGTTCTTTCCTGGAGCTTATTGATCTCACCCGGTAATGTTTCTGCCTGCTTTTGCAGATTTATCACATAACGCTCAGAGAATTTAACATTATATTTCTTAAAGAATTCCAGCAGGTTGCAACCGAAGTTGGCTAACCAGGCCCTTTCCTGTCCTACAAAACCACCACCGCAGCTCAGGTCATTCTGATAAAACTTCCAATTGATGTCGTTTTGGGTCAGCAGCTCCGGAAATGTCTCCCAGGGCATTTTACCATATGCAAAGTCTGTATTCCTGATGTTGGCCTTAGGCAGCCCGTCCTCTTCATGAGTGATCTTACCCGTCCAGAAGAAAGAACGGTTTGGCGTAGTGCTCGTCATTGCAGAGCAAAAATTCTGATCACAAATGGTAAACGCATCCGCCATACCATAATTAAACGGAAGGTCTTCCCTGACATAATGACCCAGCGTCAGCGGCATATCAGCATATTTTTTATTCCCCGATCGTTTTGCCGGAAGCCACCCATCGTATTTCCCTGAATTATTCGCGTCGACCTGGCTCGCCCTGGAATGTGGCAGGTCCCCCAGCCAGGTTACTTTAGTATCTTTTATATTCAAACGGAATGGTGAATAGGTATTTCCGGAGGCATCTGTTTGCAGCCACACTGGTTTTTGGTCCGGCAGACGAACTGCTCTTGGGTCATTGAAGCCCCGTACTCCCTGCAGCGAACCAAAGCAATGGTCAAAGGACCGGTTCTCCTGCATCAGTATCACGATGTTCTCCGCATCAAGATACGTGCTGCCCAGGGCAGGGTTTATAGCCAGGGCTTGTTGTATCGCTCCGGGCAGTAAGTTCACCATAGCTGCGCTGCCGGATACTAACGCTGCCTGTTTTAAAAAATCTCTTCTTGAATTCATGGTATCAAATTTCTTTGTGCAGTTTAAAATTAATGTTAGCCAATCATTAATCTGTGAAGACAAAAGTATTATGCTTGTTACAGTGAAGAAGGCCGGGACCTGGACAGCACACGCATGAGCGGTAAAACTGCAAAAACTATCGTCAGCACTCCGGCAAACAGGCCCAGCAAAGCAGAAAGAAATGTACCATTAAATCCATGCCCGCTAGGGATACAGAGCTGTGCAAACAAGGAAACAAGCAAAACGACAGCAAGTGTAATCCCCCCATTGATACCAGCCGTCCTGAACAAGAACCTATTGGCATTAATCTCATAGGGGAGCGTCAGACCCGTCTTACCCTGCCCGGCCAGAACAGCAGCTTTTTTTAAGATGTCAAAAGTGATGATAAAAGGCAGAAAGAAAGCCATCGGCAGCAGGAAGCGGGCAAAACAAAGTTCACCCTGAAACAAATAAACTGCCTCCATATTTTTAAAAGTAAAATAAGGCACACAGGTATTAAAAAAAACATTAGGCACCATATACAGCAGCAGCTTTTTCTGAAAAAACCTTCTGAATACCGGGTCTCCTGCAATGATCTCCTTAAACATAATCTGCT
>NZ_DATHGC010000074.1:0-4460 GCF_035317785.1 Pedobacter sp.
ACTGGTAAAAAAACCTATATTCACCACAATGGCAAGCCTCTGGTAACCATATGGGGAATCGGATTTCCTGACAGGCCTTATAACATGCGCAATATCGGATTGGATAAATTCATAGATTTTCTTAAAAATGATCCTGTTTATGGCAATTGCTCGGTCATGCTGGGCGTCCCTATGGCCTGGCGCACGCTCAATGCAGATTGTGTGAATGATCCCTACCTGCATGAACTGATCAAAAAAAGCGATATCGTGCTGCCATGGTCGGTACAGCGTTATTCGCCGCTGCTGCACAATGACATGGACAGATTGCGGGACAATACAATAGCCGATATCAAATGGTGCCGCGACAATAAGGTCGATTATGTGCCTTGCATTTATCCGGGTTTTAGCTGGCACAACCTGAGCAAATATGAGTTTCCTGATGACGTGAAGCCGGTGGGCTCCATTCCGAGACAAGGAGGCCGCTTTTACTGGCAGCAAATTGCTACTGTTATCAATGTAGGGGCATCGATGCTGTATGTTGCGATGTTTGATGAGGTGAATGAAGCTACTGCCATATTCAAGGTGACAGACCATCCGCCTGTGAGTAAAGTGACCTCTTTTGTAAACAATGACGGCAAACCATCAGACCACTATCTGTGGCTGACAGGAGAAGCTGCCAAAATGCTGCGCAATGAAAAACCCCTGAGCATAAAAATGCCGGAGCGTAAATAAAATTATTACTTTTAATATATGAACAAACGATTTACACCTAAAACAACCATTTTGACCCTGGCAGTTGCCTGTTTGCCGGTCTTGTTTGCGCAGGCACAACAGCCAAACTATAGCGGAGAAGGTAACCTGAAGTATGTTGATCCAAGAATCGGAAATGTAGGTGCAATTTTAGAACCTACAAGACCAACTATACAGTTGCCCAACCAGGTCATCAGGATGACTCCTCAAAGGGCTGATTATATGGACGATCAGATCTCTAATTTTCCTTTAACAGTGGTTTCACACCGGAACGGACAGGTCTTTTCGGTTAAGCCCGCCTTAAGTGCGCAGGATACGAAGAGAATGACCTATGACCATGATCTGGAGATCAACCGTCCCTGGTATTATTCTACCTATCTGATTGACAGCGACATCAAAGTCGAATTTACTCCTGGTAAAAAAGCTGGCATCTTTAAGTTTGATTTTCCTCAAAATAGTACAAAAGCGCTGATCTTTGATAAATACAACAGGGGCGAAAGTCAGATACAGCTTGCGTCGGCCAGGGAAGTCACCGGTATGGAGACCTGGGACGGTGTTAAGGTCTACATGTATGGCACATTGAATGCTGATGCAACAGCAGAGAAGAACGGAAACAAGTTGTTGCTTACCTTTGATAAAGGGGTAAAAACAATAGAACTTAAGTATGCCTTGTCCTTTATCAGTGCTGATCAGGCCAAAAAGAATCACGGCAATGAACTGAAGACGACCACTTTTGATCAGCAGGTTAAACTTGGTGAGGCGGCATGGTCTAAGGTGATCAACCAGATCAAATCAACCGGTGGAACTGATGCCCAGAAACGCAGCTTTTATACCGCACTGTACCGCTGTTATGAACGTATGGTAGACATCACTGAAGACGGACAGTATTACAGCGGTTATGACAAGCAGGTGCATAAAACCAACCGTCCTTTTTATGTAGATGACTGGGTTTGGGATACTTACCTTGCGCATCATCCGCTAAGGACCATTCTCAATCCAGCGCAGGAAGGTGACATGCTGAATTCGTATGTGCTGATGTACCAGCAAAGCGGATGGGTGCCTACATTTCCGTTGCTGTACGGAGACAACCCCTGCATGAACGGATTTCACTCTACCATTACTTTTCTGGACGGTTACCGCAAGGGCATCAGGAACTATGATGTGAATGTGGCTTATGAAGGAATGCTTAAAAATGCCACACAAGCCACTATGCTGCCCTGGAAGAACGGGCCTAAAACTGATCTGGAAGACTTTTATTATGAAAAAGGTTATTTTCCTGCTTTGAAGATCGGTGAGGAAGAGACCAATAAAACCGTTCACAGTTTTGAGAAGCGTCAGGCAGTGGCCATTACTTTGGGCCACAGCTACGATGACTGGGCGCTGGGCGAGTTCGCAAAAGAACTGAACAAGACCCAGGATTATACGAAATTTAACGGCAGAGGCAACAATTATAAAAATCTTTGGGATAACAATGCCCAGATGTTTTTGCCAAAAGACAAGGATGGCAACTGGATTAAGATAGATCCTAAGTTTGACGGCGGTATGGGGGGCAGGGATTTCTATGATGAAAACAATGGCTGGACTTATTTGTGGCAGGTACAGCACGATGTGAAAGGCTTAATCGGTCTCTTTGGCGGGGTGAATAACTTTGAAAACAAGCTGGATCAGCTTTACCGTGAGCCTCTTGGCAGAAGTAAGTATGAGCTCTGGGCCAAATTCCCCGATTTTACCGGCATTGTAGGCCAGTTTTCTATGGGTAACGAGCCTAGTTTCCATATCCCTTACTTGTACAACTTCAGCAATTCTCCCTGGAAAACACAAAAGCGCATCAGGTTTTTGTTAGATACCTGGTATAAGGACAATGTGTTTGGCATTCCCGGCGACGAGGATGGGGGTGGTATGACTGCTTTTGTCGTATTCTCATCAATGGGCTTCTACCCGGTTACGCCTGGTATACCTGCTTACACCATTGGCAGTCCGGTGTTTGAAAATGTGACCATCGATCTTCCTAATGGAAAGCAGTTCCAGATGATCGCCAATAAGTGTTCTGTACAAAACAAATATATTCAAAGTGCGAAACTCAACGGCAAAACAATTGATTCCCCATGGTTTACCCATGAACAGCTTGTAGCCGGGGGTAAACTCGAGCTTGAAATGGGGCCACTGCCCAACAAAAAATGGGGAGTAAAATAATTTTCTGCAAATGCCCCGTTGTCTGAAAGAAGGATAACGGGGCATTTATTCAAAATCAATACAGATATATAATTATATTAGCGTGTTGATATGAAAACCGGGTTACCACTATTCATCTTGCTTCTTTTATTTACACTATCATTTACTGATAGTTATGCACAATCTTACGGACTGGGTTTTTATAGCCATGAGGTGGTTCAGGACCAAAGAACAGGACTGGACCTGAGTCCGGGTGAAACCTTGTGTTTCGATCATAATTTTGAAATTACTTTCGACCTTATGTTATTTCCTTCAAGAAGGGATTACTTCGGTTATGTCCTCAGACTTATTGATAATAACAATCAGAATATTGACCTGATCTATGACAAAAATGCCAGGGAGAACAGTCGTTTTAAGATCATCGCAGGCGAGAAATTCTCTAATATCGCTTTTGACATCCCGCAGAATGCCATTTTTAGCAAATGGACTACACTCCGGCTCAGTTTTGACTACGAAAAGAAGCTGCTCAGGATAAGCAATGGGAAATTTATATACCAGACAGCGATAGCACTCAGGAGGAACAGCTGCTTTAAGATCCTGTTTGGAGCCAATGAGTACCGGGATTTTAAAACCACTGATGTTCCGCCAATGAAGATCCGCAACATCGGTATTTCCGCTGATGGGGTAAGAAAATATTTCTGGCCCCTGAATGAATATGAAGGTGCAGAGGTAAAAGAAGAACTGGCCGGCAAAACAGCCCTGGCGACTAATCCTTTATGGGTTAAAAAACTGCATTACGACTGGCAGCCGCTGCTGAATACTACGGTTGATGGTCCCGCAAGCATAGCTTTTGATGCCAAAAATGAAGTCCTTCATATTCTTTCAAATGATACGCTGATCAACTACACAGTCAAAAATGCGGAGACAAGAAAAGTCCCATATGCATCTGGTAAACTCAATTTATTGCGCGGAAACCAGTCCTTGGTCGACGCCAGCGGAAACCTTGTCAATTTTTATATTGACAGAAAAACGGTGAGTGTCTATGATCCGGGTACCAAAGGCTGGACTGAAAATTTTAACCCAAATACCAGTATTACTGATTTCTGGCTATGCAATAAATTTTATAATCCCGCAGATTCTTCGTTGTATATCGTTGGCGGCTACGGGCATTTTCTTTATAAGAACGAGGTGCAGCAATATCATTTTCCGACAAAAACCTGGAAAGAAGCTAAAATAACAGCGGAAGGCTTTACCCCGCGATACCTGGCTGCTCTGGGAAAAAGCGGAAATGGGGCATACATATTGGGTGGTTATGGCAGTTCCACTGGTCAGCAAATGCTCAATCCGAGGAACTTATACGATCTCCTGTATTTTGATGTCCAAAAAAAAACCATCAAAAAAATCTATGAGCTGAAGGTAAAAGGAGAGGACTTTGTATTTGCCAATTCTTTGGTCATCAATGAAAAGAACAAGGCCTACTATGCATTAAAATTCCCCAAGAACAAGTACCAGTCCAGCCTGCAGCTGATGAAGGGCTCGTTAACCGGCCCTGAGTTTAA
>NZ_DATHGC010000075.1:0-3252 GCF_035317785.1 Pedobacter sp.
AATTGCTCATGCTTTTGTTACCCCGGTAAAAGGTATTGTCCAGCAGCTCATATGCCGTTCCTGTCCCTCCTGTGAATTCAATTGATGCACCAGCCTGTTTTGCCAGCTGTACTTCTGCGCGGTGCAGGTATTGCTTAAAGCTACTGCCCGGCATGACGGAACCGCTGTTCAGATCGGTAATGTTTTGTTCATTCTGGTACCTGGTCAGGTAGTACTGTGACTTTAGCCTTAACCCGTTCCTGAAGTTGTTATTGAGCGACACAGATCCGTTCAGATCATATTCATCCAGCACATCTGCGCTGGGCTTGATGCCCTGGTAGGCGATCTGGTTTTCGGAATGCCGGGTCACAAACCTCCCGTTCAGGCTCAATGTGCTGATGTCGCTGAGCTGGTAGCGGCCCCTGCCCTGCAGGGCATAACTACTGAAGGGAGGTGCCGTCTTGCCCTCAGACAGGTATGGATTGGAATTGAAACCATCTGTCCGGTAGTAATTTCCGGAAAGGTAGACCGAACCTTTCTTGCCTGCAAAGGGTGTTTCGCCTTCAAGCGTGGCATCTGTCATTTGGAAACTGCCATATCTGAGCGCGGCCATACCTTGCGGCTGACTAATGTTTTTCCGGGTTACAATATTGACCACTCCGGCCAGCGCCTCGCTGCCAAACAAACAGGATGAGGCGCCTTTAATCAGCTCAATCCTTTCAATATTGGAAACCGTAATGCGGGACAGGTCAAAATTGCCGTTGTTGCGCCCGACCATGGGCTGCCCGTCTATCATGATCATGGTATATCCGCTGTCAAATCCCTGCATTTGCAAACCCACCGCCCTGTTGCCGGAGCCGATATCGTTGACAATAGCGAGCCCGGTTTGTTCTTTTAACACCTCATCCAGTCTGCGGCTCCCCATGGCCTCTATTTCAGCGCGGGTGATGACCTTGCCGGGCATAGCCGTACGGGTCATGTCTATAAAATTATCCGGGTTGCTGTGAATGCCGCTCACGTTTACCTCTTTGAGTTCTTTGTCGCCTTGTCGGAGCAGGATATTTAGTACCGTTATTTTCCCGGCGGATATGTCCGTTTGCTGTGTATAGTTCTTAAACCCGATGGCGTTGATGGTTAAGGTATAGGTACCCGCATATAAATCTGCTATCCGGAACCTGCCCCTGGCATCGGTTATTGCTTTTTTATGATCCGGCTGCAAACTAAGCACTATGCCTTGCAGAGGCTTGCCCTGTTCATCAGTAATGACCCCATCCAGACTTCCTTTTGTTTCCGTTATCTGCCGCTTTAAACCGATGGCCCGGCCCGGCAGGGCAGCTAGCATCAGGCAGCAGATCAGGAGGGTTTTGCAGAGGCAGTTTGGGGACATAAACAAAGGATAGTTATTTTTAATCATTCTAAATAAGACGACAAATATGCTTACATTTGCTTAAAATCAAGCAACGTGATGGGGATTATTTTTAACCATTTCGGGATTGTTTTTATGGAATCGGGATGATTTAAGGTAAAAATCAACATGGAACTGAAGTGCTGATAGGTTTGGCAGAATGAATTAAAGCACTATGAAACAAATATTTAAGTCTTTTTAAGATACTTGCTGTTCCCGTTTTAACGTGCATCAGCTTTAAAATACCGAAACCGTTAATAGCAGGCAATTATTTGGAATAATTTTAAATAAGACTTCCTTTGCAGCAGAATACACAATAAAAACCCTACAAAAAATGAATAGAATTTTGTTCCTTTTGATATTTATGGCTTTCGGTTTTTCTGCTTCTGCTGCGTTGACGAAGCGGATCATCACCCTGAGTTCGGCCCTGACAGAGACTGTTGATGCGCTGGGTTATGGCCCGCAGATCGTGGCTGTAGATGTAACGAGCCTCTACCCTGCTTACGCTGCAAAATTGCCGAGGGTCAGCAAAGACCGCAGTACTTCAGCTGAGGGGATCATTTCATTTTCACCCGATCTGGTACTTGCCCCCGAAAATATGATCTCAAAAGCAGTGGAGTACCAGCTGAAATCTGCGGGCATAAAGCTGATGGTCATTAAACAGGAATACACGGTAAAGGGCACACTGAATTTCATCCGCCAGGTGGCGGCAGCTTTGGACAATGCAGCCAAAGGAGAAGAACTGGCTAAACAGACCGCAGCAAGTGTTGCTGAAGCCCAAAAAGCCGTTGGCAAAAATCCAAAGTCCCCTAAAGTATTGTTTCTGTATGCCCGCGGAACGGGTGTAATGATGGTCGCCGGAAAGGAAACCAGTATAGACGGGATCATCAGGCTGGCTGGCGGCCGGAATGCGGCGCAGGGTTTTTCAAAATACAAACCTTACACTACTGAAGCTTTGGTCAGTGCCAATCCGGATGTGATCCTCCTGTTTGATTTCGGCCTGAAAAGCCTGGGCGGGACCAGCAGTATTTTGAAAATGCCTGGTGTAATGCTCACCAATGCAGGAAAAAACAAGAAAATAGTGGAGATGGACGGTGACCTGCTGGCTGGTTTTACGGTCAGGCTTGGAGAAGCAATGAAACAGCTGAATGCCAAATGGTAAATAAAAAACTGGTTTTATACATGAGCCTTACCGCGGCGTTGATCCTGGCTTCTGCTTTTTCTATGAGTTTGGGAGCTGTAAAGATCCCCTTGCCGGATGTACTGATCATCATTGGCAGGAAGATAGGTCTGTTTGGTGATGCCGCAGTTTCTGAGCAATATGTTGTGGTTATGAATATTGTCCGGATCCCCAGGGTATTACTGGGTTTGCTGGTCGGGGCCGCCCTGGGCATATCCGGCACGGCAATACAGGGCATTTTCAGGAATCCGCTTGCTGAGCCGGGACTGATCGGTATTTCGGCGGGCGCATCACTCATGGCGGTCATCATTATTGTAATGGAGATCAGCCTGCTTGCCGGTCTAAGTAATCTTTTGGGTTATTATCTGCTGGCATTTGGTGCTTTTTCGGGTGCAGGGATAGCAGCCTTACTGGTCTACCAGATCTCCAAAACTGATGGCAAGTCTAATGTTGCGACCATGCTGCTCGCCGGTATTGCCATCAATGCGCTCGCCGGTGCGCTGACCGGCCTGATCACCTTCGCTGCTGACGATCAGCAGCTCAGGAACATCACTTTTTGGATGCTGGGCAGTCTGGGTGGCGCTACCTGGGAAACGGTCGTCACGGTTTCACCTTTCATCCTGATTCCGGTACTGCTCCTGCCCCGCCTGGGCAAGCCTTTAAATGCTTTTGCGCTGGGGGAAACACA
>NZ_DATHGC010000076.1:0-5821 GCF_035317785.1 Pedobacter sp.
TGGGGGAAGTGAAGCACATCAGGAACAACTACGAGCAACTGACGGTAAAATTGAAACAGAAGAACAGTCCGAACCGGCTGATCAATATTGTATTCCGGATTTTTGACGATGGCGCAGGCTTCCGGTATGAATTTCCGAAGCAGCCCGGTTTAAAGTATTTCACCGTTTCAGATGAACTGACTGAATTCCGGCTCACCGGCGACCATAAAGCATTTTGGATCCCTGCGGACTATGACACCAATGAATACAAATACACTACCGGCCCATTGAGCGGGGTAGATGCATTTGCCGTATCTAAAATGGCGACAGACATTGCCGTGCGAGTTGTTCCTGACCAGAACGGCATACAGACCCCGCTGATGATGAAGTCTGCAGAGGGACTGTACATCAACATCCATGAAGCAGCGCTGATCAATTATCCGGCGATGCAGCTGCATGTAGACAAAAGTAATTTTAACCTCTCTGCACGGCTCGTACCAGATGCCGAGGGCAATAAGGCGCATTTGTATGCGCCATGTCATACCCCATGGAGAACCATCCTGGTCAGCGACAAAGCTGCCGATATCCTGGCCTCCAAAACGATCCTTAACCTCAACGAACCGTCCGCAATTGAAAAAACAGACTGGATAAAGCCCATGAAATTTGCTGGAGTATGGTGGGAATACCAAACCGGGAAAAGCACATGGAGCTATGCAGATAAGGCCGATACACTAGTAGCTGGCAATCTGATCCCTAATGGCAGACATGGTGCCAACACAGCCAATGTCAAAAAATACATTGATTTTGCTGCGGCTAATAACCTGCAGGGTGTTTTGGTTGAGGGCTGGAACTATGGCTGGGAAGACTGGTTTGGCAACTATAAGGAAAACGTGTTCGACTTTACCAGACCGTACCCGGATTTTGGCGTCAAAGACATCAGCAGCTATGCCGCAACAAAAGGCGTAAAAATGATCATGCACAATGAGACTTCAGGGTCAGCGACCGATTATGAGCGCCAGCTCGATACCGCATACAAATTTATGAACAAATATGGCTATCCGGCTGTGAAGACGGGTTATGTGGGCAAGATCATTCCAAGGGGCGAGCACCATGACGGTCAGTGGATGATCAACCATTATGAAAGGGTACTGCAAAAAGCTGCAGCACATCAGGTGACTGTAGATGCGCATGAAGCGGTGCGGCCTACTGGTTTGCACCGTACTTATCCCAATTTTGTAGCTTCAGAAGCAGGGCGGGGCAATGAATACAATGCTTTCAGCGACGGGAACCCGCCGGAGCATGAAACTATTCTGCCTTTTACCAGGCTGATGGGCGGCCCGATGGATTATACGCCAGGGATATTTAAGATCAGGGGGTATTCAGATGTAGCAGGCAGACAGGTTCATACCACACTTGCCAAACAGCTGGCCCTATATGTTACGCTTTACAGTCCGCTGCAAATGGCGGCCGACCTGCCTGAGAATTATGCCGCTCATATGGATGCATTTCAGTTCATCAAAGATGTGGCTGCCGATTGGGACGATACGAAAATCATCGATGCTGAGCCCGGTGATTACCTGACCATAGCCAGGAAGGCAAAAGGAACCAGTGACTGGTTTGTGGGTGCGATTGCTGATGAACATTCAAGGACCGCACTTGTACCGCTTGGTTTTTTAGACAAAGGAAAGAAATATACCCTCGACCTTTACCGCGATGCGGATGACGCCGACTGGAAAGCAAACCCCGAAGCTTATCAAATTGAACATTACCTGGTTGATGCCGGTACCGTTCTTAAGGTAAAGCTCGCTGCGGGTGGTGGGGCTGCCATGAGCATAAAGGCAGCAAAAAAAGAGGACCTTCAAAAGCTGAAGAAGTATAAATAGCTATTTATTATCATAAAAATGCATCATATTAATTACATAATTCAAAACACACCCTGCGAATATTAGTTTAACGTATATCTTTGCGATACAGCGCAACCCTATAAATTAAACGTTTGCACACAATGTTTAGACAACTGGCAGGTATTCTTATTTTATTCACTTTTCTTTTTGTAAAGAGCAATATGCTTTTTGCTGATCGTTTAGTGGAGAAAATAACAATTACCCAGGAGTCGCAGCAAGATTCCAGTGAACCGGCTGACGATGAAAAGGAGTCGAAAAGCATGGAATTTGCAGATGAATTCATTCCTCATACCAGCGGGGTCTTTTCTCCGGTTGTACTGTCAAAAAAGCTTATTCATACAGAGGTCTATTACATTTCCTTAGTTCATTTTCCTGTATGGGGTCCTCCGCCCAATTCTGCCGTTTTCCATAACGCATAATTAATAGTTTAAACTACAGTATTTACAAACATTTTATTTTTATGAAGTATCCTTTAGCGGGTAGAAGTGCCTTTTGCGGACTTTTACTATTTGCGTGTGCACTAACTGCGAATGCACAAAAGATTGATGAAAAAGAGCTCAAAGTTGAAGTTCAAAAAGTTTCAGGCACTACGCAGCAGCTGGTTGCCCTTGAACCTGTGAAATTCAGATATGACATCAAAAAGTACAAACATCTGAATTTGCCTGAGGGCAATCAATACGGTTTCCTGAGCAGTAATGTACAGACTGCGTTGCCTGACCTGGTTTATGAAACTTTCAAACAGATCCCTGCCGGTAAAAACAATACAAAGACGGCGTCTTATGATGAAGTGGACAGCAAAGAACTTATCCCTTTGCTGGTGGGAGCCGTAAAAGAACAGCAGGCAGAGATTGAAAATCTAAAGAGGGAGATCAGCATCCTGAAGCAGAAAGCAAAATAATTGATTTCCTTTTAGTTTAGTTTAGTTTTGAGAAGCGTCGCATTTATGCGGCGCTTTCTTACTATTAGGGACGAAATTTACCATCGAAGTAAGGGCAAAGCTATACGAAACAAAGTTCTGATTAATGGCATGCCCTCACATGAAACACACCTGGTTCACACTTCCTTCACAAAAAGGTACCATTTTGTGGCTTTGGTGTGAACAAGGGGTGAAGAAAGTGTGAACAGGAACACCGGAATATAGCATCCTGACTGCTGTCAGAACGGCGGGGTGCCATATGCTATGGTTTATTCATTAATATTTGATATTTTTAAGGACACCAAATGAATCCCCGATATGAAATATCTGCTGATCCCGTGCCTTTGTTTTTGCATTTTATCTCCCAAATTGTCTGTTGCTCAGGATAAATTAGCTCCTGCTTCAAAGGAAATTATTGAAGGTGTGGTAGGACAGAGGCTGATGAGTTCTTACAACAACCGCATTTTGACACAGGATGCGGATTACCTGATCGAACCTTTTAAACACAGGAATGAAACCAGCCTGTGGCAGAGTGAATTTTGGGGCAAATGGTTCACTTCAGCAGTGCTGGCTTACATGTATCATCCCACAGCGGAACTAAAAAAGAAACTCGATGACGCGGTAACCGGCCTGATCGCCACGCAAACTGAAGAAGGATATATCGGAAACTATAAAAAAGAGAATCTATTGCAGCAGTGGGATATCTGGGGCCGTAAATACTGCATGCTTGGCCTGCTGGATTATCATCACCTTACCGGTGATAAAAAAAGCCTGAAAGCAGCAAGAGATGTGGCGGATAACCTGATGGATGATCTGAAAAAAGTGGATGGCATTATTGTCACCAAGGGAAATTACAGAGGTATGGCTGCTTCATCTGTGCTGGAACCTGTTTGTCTGCTTTATAAAGCTACAAAAGACAAAAAGTACCTGGATTTTGCCGAAGAAATCGTGAGGCAGTGGGAGACACCGCAGGGACCGCATTTGATCAGCAATGCTGGTGTGGATGTCTCCAAACGCTTTCCTAAACCTGTAAACTGGTATTCTCCGGAGCAAGGCCAGAAGGCTTACGAGATGATGTCCTGCTATGAAGGATTGCTGGAACTGTACCGGCTGACGGGCATACCGGAGTACAAAACTGCTGTGGAAAAAACCTGGCAAAATATATATGATACACCGATGGCAGGCAATGGGCAAAATATACACCCCTTACCGGGCATCGTTTGCCGGGCAGCGGGCAGTGCGGGATGAACATCAATTGCTGTGAGGCAAGCGGCCCGCGCGGCTTGTTTAATTTTCCCGCTTATGTGGTGATGAAATCTAAAGAGGGGCTGTTTGTAAACTATTATGTGCAGGGCAGGTACCAGCTGACTACACCTTCCGGAAAACCGGTGACGGTGAAACAGCAGACGACTTATCCGGAAGGCGGAACAATAAAACTGATATTGAGTTTGAATAAGGATGAAGATTTTGTGCTGAGCCTGCGTATCCCTGCCTGGAGTAAAAAGAACGCGGTTACAGTAAATGGAGCTCCCGTTGAAGGGATCAAAGCGGGTGCTTATGCTGCGGTCAGCAGGAAATGGAAGAACGGGGATATGGTTGAGATTACATTGGACATGCGGGGGCGTGTAGCTTATGCCGGCGATCAGCCGAAGTATGCGGCCATTAGCAGAGGGCCGATCTTGCTGGCCCGGGACGAATCATTGCCGGGAATAAGCATGGGTGCTTTCGTGGATGTAAAGGGTAATGATGGTTATATCGATTTAATTCCTGTCGCACACGATGTAAAGGATAACTGGATGCAGTTTCGGTTTAAGTTTGCTCCAGAATCTTATACCGAGGCCGGTGGCGCTCCGGTAACCATCGACCTGTGTGATTATGCTTCTGCGGGGAATGGACCAAAGGCCGGATCATTTATTTCCTGGCTGCCGCAGATCACAGATCCCCGGAAAGTCAATCAATAAACTCAAGTAGTATAGAATTCATGATAAAGAACTTAAGAATTAGCGTCCTGACCTGCTGTCTGATATTTCCTTTTTTGCTTAAGGCTCAGGATTTTTACAGCCCAGCTCAGCGCAAGGACTGGCTGGCCAAGGCAGAGCTGAACAAGCCCCGATTGGTGGAACAGGAAAAAAAGCCGATAGGACTGGTAAAACTTGTTGCGGATCAAAGTGCTTTTCAGGGCTGGAAAGCGGTGCCTTCCGGTACAGTTGAAAGCCTGTATGCACAATCTTTTAAAAAACAATCGGGTGTGGTTGTTGATTTTGGGGAGCATTTGACCGGTTATTATACTTTTACCATCAGGGCCAGCCGTAATTTTCCCGATGCGCCGCTCCGGTTTAAACTGACCTTTGGTGAGGTCCCTGCGGAATTGGCTACACCTTTTGATCCATATCCAGGCGGGTTGAGCAGGGCATGGCTGCAGGATGAAACGGTTACGGTTATTGATCTCCCGGCTACGGTGACCATTTCCAGGAGAGTGGCCTTCAGGTACCTCAAGATGGAGTTGCTGGGCAGTTCCAACGGATTTGATTTTAAGATCACAGACATGAAATTTAAAGCGCAGAGCAGTGTTTCCAATGCGCCTGCGGCTCTAGCGGCTGCGACAAGCCCGTTGATCTCAAAGATTGACGCAGTAGGTTTGTCTACACTGAAAGAATGTATGCAGACAGTTTATGAAGACGGGCCTAAGCGAGACAGGAGACTATGGATCGGTGATCTTTACCTGGAATCCATAGCCAATACGTACTCTTTCAAAAATCACCAGCTCACCAAACGGTGCCTGTACATCCTTGCCGGTCTGGCACAAAAGGACGGCTATCTGCATGCCAGCACTTTTGAGACTCCTGACCTGCATGCGCAGGAGGGGCAATCGTTTCTCTTTGAGTATTCTCTACTGTATAATGCTGCCCTAAAGGAATACCTGCTGGCTACGGGAGACAAAGAAACGGCTATTGACCTTTGGCCTGTGGCGAAGAAACAATTGGAAAACATCAGCAGGCATTTGGATGCGAACGGGCTGTTT
>NZ_DATHGC010000077.1:0-3269 GCF_035317785.1 Pedobacter sp.
CTTTTACTTACAAACAGTTCAGTGTGCGTGTCAACCTTGATTTTGCGATGGGGCATGTGATCAGTAATGGTGCGCTGGCCCGTGCTTTGGGCACCGGCCGTGCGTTCAATGAAGGTGCGCCTTCGGAAGCACTGGGACCGGATATCTGGCAGAAAGCTGGTGATGAAGGCAAAAAATATGCACGTTTCTCGTTTCAGGATTACGATACCGGACAACGTAATTATATCCGTTACGACTGGACAGGAAGTGCTTATGCGTCTGATGTCAGCACCATGATCACAAAAGGGGATTTCCTGGCATTGCGTGAGATCTACCTGAGCTATGACCTGTCAAAAAAACTGATGAGCAGGATTAAGTCAACTGGTATGACGGTTTTCGGAAGTATCAATAATGTGGCTTACCTGACGGCTTACAAAGGGCTTAATCCTGAAACCTATACTGGCTTTGACCCCGGAGGTTATCCGCTGCCACGTCAGTTCACCTTTGGCGCCTCATTGCGCTTTTAACTAATCAATCATTTACCACAAAATACATTTAAGATGATTCGTAAATACATTACCGCGGCCCTGCTCTCCATAGCTATAATCTCACTCGCTTCCTGCGATAAGCTCCTCGAAGTAGAGCCCGAGTCACAGATCACCGACCAGGTATACTTCCAGAGTGAAGGTGACTTTGCTCCTTATGTAACCGGCATATATGTGCCCATGAGAACCTTCGCCAATAACCTCGTGTTTGGTACCGAGCGCAGTGAAGAGCTGATCAATGCCTTCAATTCCCGCCTGACTACGGCCTGGTCTCAAATTCTGAGCCCGACGGTAGGTGCGGTGAATTACAGTAATTTTTACAGTGCGATCGGACATTGCAATTTATTACTGGAGAAGATCAAACCCTTTCAGTTTTCAAATGAGGCTGCAAAGAACAGGATCATGGCTGAGGCATATTGCCAGCGGGCTTATTTCTATTTTTACCTGTTGCGCGTTATCGGGGACACTCCGCTGATGCTCCAGGCCATTACTGATGAAAATGTTCCTTTATTGCCAAGGGCAAAGGCTGCTGATGTGATGAAACAGGTGATCAGTGACCTCAATACGGCCATCAGCCTTTTTCCTGAGAAAACTTATGTTTCCAAATACCGCTTTTCTTATGCTTCTGCACATGCGCTAAAGGCTGAGGCATCGTTATGGAGTGCTAAGGTGCTGGACGGTGGCGCCGCCGCATTTAATGATGCCGTCAGCTCTGCCACTGAAGTAGAAGCTTCAGGAGTCCAGCTTTTGTCAAACTTCAGGGAGGTCAATACCGTCAGGACCAACAATGAGGTCATCCTGTCAGCTTATTTCCAAAGGGATGAGACCAATGCCAATTATGCGCTGAATGCTTTGCCTTTCCTGTCAGTGGTTACTGGTGCGGCCAATCTGGACAGTATCCCTTATGCAGCGACTTCTACAAATGGCCTGGGCAGTTATCAGATCAGCACGAAGAGCAGGGCGCTGTTTAGCGGGCTTACTACTGATAAGCGCGTCCCTAATACATTTATTATAGAACGCCAGGGCACAACACAGAAATATGCCTGGATTACCAGATTGCCTGGAAATAAGTATGTTGACGACCGGATCTCGGATAATGATGTGATCATCTTCCGCCTGGCGGATGTATTTTTAATTAAGGCCGAAGCCTATGCGGGATTGAATAATACGGGTCAGGCCATTGAATACCTCAACAAGGTGCGCTTGCGTGCCGGAATTGGTGTGTATACTGGTGATACCGGTAAGCCGGGTGTGGAGCGTGCCATTTTTGACGAGCGGGGCCGTGAGCTTTTCTTTGAAAACAAACGCTGGTACGATATCGTCAGGTTCCACAAGGGCGGAACGATCGATGCTTATACTTACGTGCCAAACCTGGCCGGGAAAACAACCCCGTTATTCTGGCCGCTGGCTACTGCGGTATTGGCCGCCAATACGAGTCTTGACCAGACAGATGGATACTAATTTTTATTAAATCAGATTATTACTATTACAATGACAAACGAATCTTTATTCAATTACAGAAAATTAAGCGGACCTGAAATTGATTTTTTCAAGGAGAATGGCTATTTGGTGATCAGGTCCATATTGACTCCATCGGGGCTTGAGCAAATGCGGAGCGAATGCATGGAGGCCTGGGCGAAAGAAAAGTCGGCTTTTGATCCTGATAAAAGCTGGCTGCAAAATTCACTGCTGGTCAATATCCACCATGAGGCACCTGCAGTGAAACAATATTATTTTGAAGGGCCGCTGGTAGACATTGCCTCGGAAATCATAGGACCAAATATCAAGGGCGCTACTTCGCAGCTTACCTTTAAAATGAAGGGCAATACCAAACCATTTGGCTGGCACCAGGACAATGGTTACGGAGAGCTTGAACCTTACAATGCGCTGACTACGCTTACCGCCCTTGACGATACGGACAGGGGCAATGGCTGCCTGTGGCTGATTCCCGGCAGTCATAAACAGGGTCAGATTCGTGTGCAGCAAGATGAGAACCAAAAGAAAAGCCAGTCGGAGATCGTAGTGGAGGCCGATGATAGTCTGGCTGTTCCCATGGAAATGAAGGCCGGAGATGCGCTGATCTTCAATTGCTGGATGCTCCATAAATCTGATGGGAATATGTCGCAAGACAGAGACAGAAGGATCTTATTTCTCCGTTACGCGGACGCCGATGCGGTGGAAGTTTATAACGAAAGGAAACCGCGACTGGGCAGGTTAGTTAAAGGCAGTACGAAGTTTAAAGAGGTGGAGGCCTTTGAGGCAGATCTTTAACTTCAGAGGCGTCTATCTGTTTTTTTACAAGGAACTTCCGCCGTGATGCATTAGCTTTACGATATGATACGTAATCTATTTCTTGCCTGGCTGCTCTTATGCGGCTTAAATGTTTGCGGGCAGCAACCCGCTGCCAGCAATCAAAGCAGGGGCCGCTTTAAAGTGGGTGATGTCACCACGGATCCCGGCGTGCGTGACCCCTGCATGGCGAAAGAAGGCGATACCTATTATGTTTATCATACCGGTGGGGGCATACAGGTTTGGTCTTCTAAGGATATGAAAACCTGGAAAAAGGAGCCTTCAGTCTTTAGTGTGGCACCTTCATGGGTAGCGCAAAAGCTGCCCAGCTTTAAAGGGCTGGGCTTTTGGGCGCCTGATCTGAGTTTTCACAACGGGACCTGGTATTTATATTACGCCACTTCCATATTCGGAAAAAACACCTCTGTCATTGGCATGGCGACCAACAAAACGCTG
>NZ_DATHGC010000078.1:0-25417 GCF_035317785.1 Pedobacter sp.
GTCGTTGTCGTACATGATCAGCGACTGCTCGGTCACCCGTACATATAGCTGGAACTGCAACTGCTCCTCACGCTCCATTTTTTTGACAAAGAAGTCGCTGTAAAAAACGGATGCTGTGCCTATGACAATGGCAAAGACCAAGAGAAAGAACTTCCAGCGCCGCTTTTTTTCGTAAGGATTCATAGATTATGAAGGCAAATTACAAAAATATATCTTTGCGGGTAGTTATATGGAAAAGAAAGTTAGAGTAAGATTTGCCCCTAGCCCCACAGGAGGGCTGCACCTTGGCGGGGTTCGTACCGCTTTGTTCAATTATTTGTTTGCTAAGCAGCACAATGGAACATTTATTTTACGTGTGGAAGATACGGACCGGACGCGTTTTGTGGAAGGTGCTGAAGAATATATCGTGTCTTGCCTGGAATGGTGCGGAATGACGCCGGATGAAAGCCCGCAGAAGGGGGGGGCTTTTGGGCCCTATCGCCAGAGCGAACGGAAGAACTCTTACAGACAATATGCAGATCAGCTGATTGCTGACGGCCATGCTTACTATGCCTTTGACACCCCGAAGGAACTGGATGCGAAGCGCAAAGAGGTATCTAATTTTACTTATGGGCTGGCAACACGGGGCGGGATGCGCAATTCGCTTACTTTGGCGGAGACGGAGGTGGCAGCACTTCTGGCAAACCAGACCCCTTATGTGGTCCGGATAAAAATGCCGGCTGATGAGCTGGTTTCATTTACAGATCTGATCAGGGGGCATGTTAGTTTTGATACCAACCTGATAGATGATAAAGTGCTGCTGAAAGCTGACGGAATGCCGACGTATCACCTGGCTGTAGTGGCCGATGACCGGGCGATGGAGATCAGTCACATTTTCAGAGGCGAGGAATGGCTGCCGTCTGCGCCAATCCATATTTTGCTGTGGCGGTACCTGGGCTGGGCAGACGAAATGCCGCAATGGGTGCACTTGCCTTTGATACTTAAACCGGACGGCAACGGAAAGCTGAGCAAAAGAGATGGCGATAGACTGGGCTTCCCTGTTTATGCGCAAAACTGGACTGACCCTAAAACCGGCGACCTGACTAAAGGATTCAAGGAGCTGGGTTTTATGCCTGAGGCATTTGTAAACCTGCTGGCTATGCTGGGCTGGAATGACGGTACGGATCAGGAGCTGTTTACCATGACGGAGCTGATCGATAAATTTTCGGTGGAGCGGATCAGCAAAGCAGGGGCTAAGTTTGATTTTGAAAAGGCGAAATGGTATAACCATGAATGGATTAAAAATGCGGATGCAGGAATATTGCTGCCTGCGGTGAAAGCAGTGTTTGCCGGACAGGGGATAGTGGCGGATGATGATGCTTTGCTGGCAAAAGTAATTGACCTGATCAAAGACAGGTGCAGTTTGCTGACGGAGTTTGCACAGCAGGGGGCTTATTTTTTTAATGCGCCTGCCGCATACGACCTGGATGCTGTGAAGCCCAAATGGACAGCCGAGAAGGCGGCATTTTTTAAAGCTTACAGCGAACAACTGATCGGCGAAGGGCTTTCTGCGATGGAACTGGAAGAGAAATTTAAGGAGCTGGCGGGTGCACATAGTTTTAAACCGGGCGAGCTGATGCTGCCTTTCAGGATCATGCTGGTGGGCGGTAAATTTGGTCCGGGAGTATTTGATATTGCGATAGCCCTGGGTGCTCTGGAAAGTATACAGAGGATAGACAAGGCGGTTAGTGCTTTTGGCGAATAGTTCTTTTTAACCTTACTGATGAAGAGTCTCTGTATTAATACACTTTTTAAGTTAATTTGGTATAACAATTGCCGCAAGGTTTTGGTTAAACCAAATAAACTTAATTTTCTATGCAATGGTTCGGTAAGGGAAGCGGTAATGTAGACGACAGAAGGGGTATGAGTGGTGGTGCTATTGGTGGCGGTGTCGGCATTATCATTGTCATCATAGGTCTGCTTTTTGGACGGGACCTCACGGGTTTGGTGGGTCAGCTGCCGGTACAGGATGTCGTGCAGTCGGAGGGTAAAACAGGGGATCCGCAGGATGCAGAAGGCAAATTTGTAGATGGGGTGCTGGAGTCTACTAATCAGGTTTGGGCTCAGCAGTTCGAAACTATGGGTAAGACGTATGAGGAGCCGAGGCTGGTTTTGTTTACAGATGCTGTCCAGTCTGCCTGCGGAAATGCAAGTGCTGCTGTAGGCCCATTTTATTGTCCCGGAGATCACAAAGTATATATAGATTTATCATTTTACAGGGATCTGAAAGACCGCTTTGGTGCTTCAGGGGATTTTGCCCAGGCGTATGTCATCGCACATGAAGTCGGGCATCACATACAAAACTTGTTGGGGATTTCTGAAAAAATGGAGCAGGCAAGGGGCCGGCTGAGTGAAAAGGAATATAACCGGTTATCGGTGAAATTGGAACTTCAGGCGGATTTTTTTGCGGGAATGTGGGCGCATCATGCACAGAATTTAAAGGATTTCAGATTGGACGAGGGAGATCTGGAAGAAGCGCTGAATGCGGCAAATGCCATTGGGGATGACAAGCTGCAGAAACAGTCACAGGGAGAAGTAGTTCCGGATGCATTTACACACGGGACTTCCGCACAGCGGGTGTTCTGGTTTAAAAAGGGATTTGAAAGCGGAGATATTAATGAGGGAGATACATTTAATTCAAAGCAATTGTAATACATATGAATATACACCTACTAACACGCAGCTTATTTATCCTGAAGAATGATATTAATTGTAGATGACACTCCGGAAAACCTGATTTCACTGAAACGGGTTCTGGAAAGGCACAATTTTGAGGTAGATACAGCATCGTCGGGGGAAGAGGCGCTAAAAAAGGTTCTCAAAAACGAGTATGTCCTGATCATTCTGGATGTACAGATGCCGGGTATGGATGGCTTTGAGGTGGCCGAGGCCATATCGGGCTATAGCAGGGCAAAGGAAACGGCAATTATTTTCCTTTCTGCTGTGAACAAGGAGCTTAAGTTCATTACCCGGGGATACTCATCCGGCGGACTGGACTACATTACCAAACCGGTTGACATGGATATTTTGCTGCTCAAGGTAAAGACCTTTTACAGGATCTATGAACAGAGCAGGAAATTAATTGAGATCCAAAAAGCTTTATTGGATGAAATCGAATTCAGGAAGCGGGCAGAACGTAAAAAAGATGAGTTTATCAGCATTGCCAGTCATGAACTGAAAACACCGCTGACCAGTGTAAAGGGCTATATGCAGCTACTGGGAAGAAGTATCGATAAAGGGGATCTCGAAAGGGTAAAGGACCACCTGACAAAGGCCCAGGTTCAGCTGGAAAAACTGAACGAGCTGATCGCCGATCTGCTGGATATCTCCAAGATAGAAAGCGGAAAGCTAAAATTTAATAAAAAATATTTTGTGATGGATGTCTTGCTGGATAGTGTGACTGACATTATCCGGCAGTCTAATCCGGAGTTTAACATCATCAGGAAGGGTAAAGCTGAACAGGAAATCTATGCTGATGAAATGCGTATTGAACAGGTCATTATCAATTTTTTGACCAATGCCATCAAATATTCGCCGGGGACGCATGAAATCCAGATCAATGTGAACATTAAGGACGACAAGATCTATCTTGGAGTACGTGATTTTGGAATTGGGATTGGCCCGGAACAGCAAAAACATGTTTTTGACAAATTCTATCGCGTCGAGGAAACATCGATCCATTTTCAGGGACTGGGTATTGGCCTGTACATTTCTGCGGAAATTGTGAGGAGGCATGGCGGACAGATCGGTGTCAGGAGCGTATCAGGTGAAGGATCAGAATTTTATTTTATTATACCGGCAGACTCCGGGGATGAAGCAGATTAAAAACGGCTTATGGAAAAAACATCACTAAAAAACAACCTGCGCATCGGATTGGGACTGTCATTACTGATCTTGTTCGTCTCTTCTCTTGCGTCCTTTACGAGCATCAGAAACCTGATAAAGAGTGCGGAACTGGTGTCGCACAGCAATGAGGTCATGACGAATCTGGATGCGGTTATTTCTACACTTAAAGATGCGGAAACGGGACAAAGAGGCTATTTGCTGACGGGTGACCGGGAGTTCCTTGAGCCTTATAATGGCGCAAAGGAAAATGCTCTTGATTTGCTGACCAGGATAAGTGTGTCTACAAATGACAACGCATTTCAGCAGCAGAATTCGAAACGGTTAAAAGATATTATTGTTGGCAGGCTGTCCATTATAGAACGGACCATTGAGGCAAAAGATAAAGGGGAGACCGTCACGGTCCTGGAACTTATTAACGGCAAGAAATATATGGATGCCGCCCGCTCAGTGATCAAAACCATGCAGGGCGAAGAAAAAAGATTGCTGGACGGCAGGACCAGCGAGCTGAACAGACAGGCAGGATATACGCCGGTCCTGATTTTGATTGCCGCAGCATTTGCCGTAGTCATCACTTTGTTTTTTTACATGAGGGTTTCCAAAGACTTCAATGAAAGAATGAAGCTTCAGGAGGAACTGAAGCTAAAGAATGAAGAAATTGACAACCGGATTGAGGTGATACGGGGTATAGCCGGTCAGATCTCCAGCGGAAATTATCAGCTCAGGATGGATGAAGACATTAAGGATGGGCTGGGCGGTCTGGCACTTTCTCTTAATGCTATGGCTGAATCACTCCAGCATTCTTTTTCTCTTCTGGCTGATAAGGAATGGCTGCAAACGGGTATAGCGGGTCTTAATGATAAGATGGTGGGTGAAAAAAGCCTGGAATCTCTTGCCAATGACATTCTTGAAAATATTGTGGAGCGTACGCAAAGTGTGGTTGCGGCTTTTTATATCATTGGAGAGGACAAGCTAATGCATCTGGAAGGCAGTTATGCCCTGGACCCGGCTCAGAAGAAAAAGGCGATTAAAGCAGGTGAAGGGATTGCGGGGGAGGTCCTTAAATCCAGAAAACAAATCCTGATTGATGACATCCCTGAAGGTGAAATGACTGTAAGCTATGCATCGGGCAATACCCAGCCACGGAATATAGTGGCGGTGCCGATAATGAGGTATAGGGAGATCATCGGAATAATGGAATTGGGCTCGTTAAACAGGTATACGCCGCTGCAGCTGGAACTCCTGAATAGCATATCGCACAACATCGGGATTGCAATACACGTAGCACAAAACCGTAAAAAGCTGCAGGAACTTCTTGAAGAGACCCAGGCGCAGGCGGAAGAGCTGCAAGCGCAGCACGGTGAGCTTGAAGGACTGAATGCTGAGCTTGAAGCGCAGACTCAAAAAATCCAGACCTCAGAAGAGGAACTAAGGGTGCAGCAAGAAGAACTGTTGCAGAGTAACCAGGAACTGGAAGAGCGGACCAGTCTGCTGGAGGAAAAAAACCAATTGATACAGGAGAGAAATCTGGATATCCAGCAAAAAGCTGAGCAGCTGGAACAAAGTACAAAGTATAAATCGGAGTTTTTGGCGAATATGTCACACGAGCTGCGGACCCCGCTGAATTCTATTTTGCTATTGTCCAGGCTGATGTCGGAGAACAAAGAGCTGGATACCGAATATATAGAATATGCTGAGGTGATCCAGAGTTCCGGTCAGGGGCTTTTGGGTCTGATCGATGAGATTCTTGATCTTTCCAAAATAGAAGCCGGAAAGATGAAGCTGGAGTTTGCAGCGGTGAATATCACAGAGATCACAACTGATATGCGTTCGCTGTTTAACCCGCTGGCCAAAAATAAGGGGTTGGAACTGATCATTGACGTTGACAAGGGAATTGAGAACCTCATTACGGACAAAATGCGTCTGGAACAGATCCTGAAAAACTTACTTTCAAACGCAATTAAATTTACCGAAAAGGGAAAAGTATCGCTTACGGTGAAGAAATTAAAGCCTGATCTGATCTCCTTTAAGGTTACTGATACGGGTATCGGGATTCCCGGAGATAAGCAGGGCCTGATATTTGAAGCCTTTCAGCAGGCAGATGGGTCTACACGGCGTAAGTTTGGCGGAACAGGACTGGGATTGTCAATTAGCAGGGAGCTGGCCAAACTGCTCGGCGGAGAAATCGAGCTGACCAGCAGGGAGCATATGGGCAGCGAATTTACACTATCGATGCCGGTTGACGGGAAAGCAGTTTTGGAGCGTAATGTAAATGTACGTGCTGTTGCTGAACCGGAGTTTGAAAAACCGGAAGAGCCGGATGCCGAGCGGTTCACGGTGGAACATATCCCGCAGGAGATTGAGGATGATCGAAGCCTGATCAGGGCTGGTGACAAGTGCATCCTGATCGTCGAAGACGATACTGCCTTTGCAAAGATCTTGCTGGATTTCACCAGAAAGAGGGGCTACAAAGGAATTGTGGCGGTAAGGGGTGATGTTGGCCTGGAACTGGCCAACAAATATAAGCCTTTGGCCATTCTGCTTGACATACAGCTCCCGGTAAAGGATGGATGGCAGGTGATGGATGAATTAAAATCAAACCCGGAAACAAGACCTATTCCTGTTCACATTATGTCTTCCCTGGAAGTGAAGAAGGAAAGTCTTTTGAAGGGCGCGGTAGATTTTATCAATAAGCCGATCGCATTGGAACACATGCAGGAGATTTTTCAGAAGCTCGAACGTGCGTTGAGCAGGCATCCTAAGAAGGTGCTGATCGTTGAGGAAAATAAACAGCACGCGCAGGCTTTGAGTTACTTTTTAAGTAACCACAGCATTAATACTGAGGTCGTAAATAATGTAAATCAAAGTATTGGTGCATTGCATAAGAAAGAGGTTGATTGCGTAATCCTGGATATGGGTATCCCGGATAAGAATGCATATGATACGCTGGAGGCGATAAAAAAAGCGGACGGACTGGAAAATCTCCCAATAATTATCTTCACCGGAAAGAATCTTTCAAAAGGAGAAGAAGGCAGGATCAAACAGTACGCGGATTCCATCGTGGTAAAAACCGCCCACTCGTATCAGAGAATATTGGACGAAGCGGGGCTGTTTCTGCACCTGGTAGAAGAAAAAGGAACAGACAACAGTCATAAAAGACCGGCGTTGGAAAAATTGGGTGGTTTGTATGAAGTGCTGAAAAATAAAACAGTATTGATCGCTGATGATGATGTAAGGAACATATTTTCGCTGACCAAGGCGCTGGAACAGCATAAAATGAAAGTTTTGGCGGCTACCGACGGTAAGGAGGCACTTCAGGTCTTAAAAGAGAACCCGCTGGTCGACATTGTGCTGATGGACATGATGATGCCGGAAATGGACGGCTATGAAAGTACAAAAGAGATCAGGAAAATTCCCGCATACAAACAATTGCCGGTTTTGGCTGTTACTGCCAAAGCTATGATGGGAGACAGAGAAAAATGCATTGCTGCAGGAGCCTCAGATTATATCTCTAAACCGGTGGATATTGATCAGCTGATCTCATTATTACGCGTTTGGCTTTACGATAAGGTTTAAAATATGACAAGCAAGGTTTTAATAATAGATGACGACAATAGAAATATATTTGCGTTAAAGGCTGTGCTGAAAGCGAAAGGGTACCAGTGCCTGTCTGCCGGGGGAGCTGAAGAAGGATTTAGCCTGCTCAGCGAAGACAGGAACATCGCTGTGGTATTAATGGATATGATGATGCCGGGAATGGATGGCTATCAGGCCATTGCAAAAATGAGTGAAAGTCCTGAACTGAAAGACATACCGGTCATTGCGGTTACCGCTCAGGCGATGCTGGGTGATAAGGAGCGCTGTATCAGGGCTGGTGCGGTTGGGTATGTTTCAAAGCCTATAAATGTTGACGAATTAACGAGATTACTAACGGAATATATCTGATGCCCTTGGAAACTCCTTTGATAAGCGATGAACAGGTGGAGACTTTACTTTCAGATCTTTTGGAGCAATACGGGTATGATTTTACAGGATATTCAAGGGCTTCCCTGAAGCGCAGGATCACAAGACTGTATGCTATGGACAAGGCAGTTAGTTTTGGTGAGTTCAGGTATAAGGTAAGTAATGACAATACTTATTTCAAAAGATTTGTAGAGCAGATAACGGTAAATGTCACGGAGATGTTCAGAGATCCGGCTTTCTTCAAAAGACTTAGGGAGGAGGTTCTTCCTGTACTGGGAACTTATCCCTTCATCAGAATATGGCTGGCAGGATGTTCTACCGGAGAAGAGGCGTATTCAATATCCATCATATTGAAAGAACTAAGTCTGTTGCACAAATCATTGATTTATGCAACAGACCTGAACCCCGCTGTGTTGGAAAGAGCTGCTCAAAGTATGTTTGGACTAAGTAATATGAAGCAGTATTCTGAAAATTATATTCTGTCAGGAGGGAGTAAGGACTTTTCAAGTTATTATTCTGCAAATTACTCACTGGCAAAATTTAACGAGGAGCTAAAAAGTAAGATCATTTTTTCTACTCATAATTTGGTTTCTGATCATTCTTTTAACGAATTTCAGCTGATTTTGTGCAGAAATGTATTGATTTACTTTGACCGGGATCTGCAGCATAAAGTACTAAACCTTTTTGATGACAGTTTGGAAGAACTTGGATATTTGGCGTTGGGCTCCAAAGAAACAATCAATTTTTCTCAGATCGCTAAAAAATACAAACGGCTGGATACCGAGAAGATCTGGCGAAAAATGGGATAATGGAAAGATGTGAGGCGTTTATAATTGGGGGCTCTGCCGGAAGCCTGGATGTGCTTTTAAAGGTATTGCCGGTTATTGATGCTGCAATAGAGTTTCCAATTGTTATCGTTATTCACCGCAAGCACGGAACGGATTCTCTGCTCGCGGGTCTTTTGTCGGGCCGCACTGAGCTTAAGGTCAAAGAAGTTGATGAAAAAGAAAAATTAAAGGCTGGTTTTATCTATATTGCTCCTTCAGATTATCATTTACTTATTGAGCGGGATCATACATTTTCTTTGGATTATTCTGAAAAGATCAATTATTCAAGACCTTCAATTGATGTTACTTTTCAGACAGCAGCCGAAGTTTATAAAGACAAATTGGCTTGCCTGTTGCTGTCAGGGTCAAATTCTGATGGGGTAAATGGATTAAAAAATGTTAAAGAATGGGGTGGAATGGCGGTAATTCAAGATCCTAAAACAGCGCAGGTTGCCTACATGCCTGCTCAGGCGCAACTGAATGTTCAAATTGATTCGGTACTTAAGCCGGAAGATATGGGAGAATTCATAAATTTGCTGTCTAACCACAAACCACCAAATGAATAGGAACAAAAAAGTCTTTGTTTTTGATGACAATGCCGACATTTTAGATTTATGCACCATAATTCTGGAAGATGCAGGGTATGACATTAAGACTTCATCTACTTCCAATAACATCATAGAACAGGTGATGGCCTATACTCCAGACATTATTTTTATGGACAACTGGCTGCCGGATGTGGGTGGAATTGATGCAACGAGAGCGCTCAAAAAACACAGTACGTTAAAAAATATACCTGTTATTTATTTTTCGGCAAACAATGATGTGGAGTCTTTAGCACAGCAAGCGGGCGCGGATGGCTTCTTGTCTAAACCTTTTGACATCCAGGAACTGGAAGACATCATCAGTAAGCACCTGCAGGCATGACCTTATTTTACGCCTAAGACATTGGCACCCTGCTCGAATACAATATCAACAGGGATTCCCTTTTTTGTAAGCCTGTTCAAATCGCCCTGAAGTTCAGCGGGAATAACAGCATTTTCCTTCTGATTTTTTTCAACGGCGGCTTTGTCACCATTGCCTTGTAAGGTAATGATGAGGTTGCCCAGCTTGTTCATTGATTCCTCAAATTTAACGAAGTCTACTTGATAGGTGCCGGTTTCATTTCTAATGAAAGCTCCGTTTTCTTTAAAAAAATTAAAGCACTGCATGTTTGCCTTACCATGTGCGCTGGATGCCCCAAAACGGACAGAGCGCAGGATGCCGGCCATGTAAGTCGTGTAGTACTGTTTAATGTCTCCTTCAAGTTCGCCTTTTTTTAGCAATCCGGTGACCATATAAAGCCCGAGTACATCAGCCTTTCCTTCTTCCAGCCAGGAATACTGTTCCTGCAAGGCTTCTTTGACAAAGCCTTTTCCTGTGACGGTTTTTTTAATGCCAAGTCCATGGGCAACTTCATGAAACATCACGTTAGCAAAAAAAGCATCAAAACTAATGTATTGTTGCTGCTCTTTGTCGATGAGTTCTTTTGCAATTGGAATCAGAATTTTGTCGAATTTGGCTTTCATCGCATTTTTCAGCTGCGAACGCCGGGTTCCTTTCTTTTGCTGAATGATCTCGTCATTCGGCAGATTTACGGCAATAGTTTTTGATCCGGCATTGCAATCGCCGGCATAGTAGACGACATCATATGCGTTCAATTCAGAATCTGTACCCGGCTTTTCTTTTTTATATTTTGCCTCGACAGGCAGTCCTTGCTGTAAAGCGGGAAGCATTTTGACATACTTTGCGAGACGCTTGCTCCAGACTTTATCTTTTACCAGGACATAGGCCTCAAATGATGCCCTTGCATTAAACAATTTGTCTTCATAGTTCTCTATGGGGCCTATAATGATGTCCAGGCTGTTGTTTTTCATGTCTAGCCAGGCGTAATCGCTGGCAGTATAGTTGTCTGTTGTGAGTGCATCGGCGCGGAGGTTCAAATACTTCTTAAAGTCGTCATCCTCTGCGAGCAGCGCCGCCTGTTTTAATAGAAATGAGGCCTTTTGCAGTTCCGTTGCATACAGCACTGAATAGGGGATAGAGGTCAACCTGCCCTTGCCGTCACTCATGATCACGGAATACAAGCCATACTTATCTTTTACCTTTGATTTGTCAAGTGCGGATTTGGTCATATTTGCCGGATAAAATGTTCCCGCGTCTGGTTTAGGGCCAATACCGGCAACAAAAGGCTTATCTCCATTCAGTCTGTCCCACGGACCGTAATTGATCCAGATGAAAGATTTCGTTTTCTCATCTTTTATTGTAGACAGCAGACTGTCCCGCTGCGGATAAGCCTGCTTCCAAAAAAGCTCGTCCATAATTTGCGCAGCCTGGATAAGCAAAGGCAATATTTTGCGCTCGCTAACCGTAAGGCTGTTCAGATCAGTTGTAAGCGTAACTTTTTCATAAATGGACAGCCGGCTGCCAACGTATTTTTGAAGACTGTCGGAAGCAGCAGTTTTATTCCCTGCATTGGTTTCTTTCCTGGGGTTGCTGCAGGAGATGATTCCTGCGGCGATCGAAAATCCTGCAAAGAAAATAGCAGCCTTGTTTATATATTTCATGCTGAGGCTAGTTTTGTAAGTCAATAAGTGGTTATCAAAAAGGCTTGTTAATACAAGCTCAATTCAATTGCGGCTAAAATAGTAAAAAATAGTAATTTCACATCTTTAACACACATATTATGAAATGTCAAAATAAAACAAAAAGGACGGGTCTGTTAATAATTTTAGCAGTTTTGGTGGCCTCTTGTTCAACAAGCAAATATGCCGCAAGCGAAAAGGTATATAAAAAACAGGCAAAAGAATTCGCAAATACAATTAAGACGACTCCGCCGTTAAATCAGGAAATAATGACGGTTGACCTTAAGGAACAAGCGTGGGTCGGGTCTGTAAATTTTGGTATACGCAAACCAAATTTTGTAATTCTCCACCATACAGCGCAAAATTCTTCCGATCAGACCCTGAAGACTTTCACCATTGCCAGGACACAGGTTAGCGCCCATTATGTGATTGGTCGGGATGGCAAAATATTTCAGATGGTCAATGATTACCTTAGGGCCCAGCACGCGGGAGTTGGGAAGTGGGGCAATGATACAGACCTGAATTCTTCATCGATAGGAATAGAAATTGACAATAATGGAGATGAGTCCTATCCGGAAGCGCAAATTAAAAGCTTGCTGGAGGTACTGGCTGCAGTTAAAAAAAGATATAATATTCCCGTTGCTAATTTTATCGGACACGCAGATATTGCGCCGACAAGAAAGCCGGATCCGAATAAGTTTCCCTGGAAGGTATTGGCAAAAAAGGGTTTTGGATTTTGGTATGACGACGTGCTATTGATGCCCCCGGCAGATTTTGATACTACAGCTGCATTGAGAATCATCGGGTATGACATTAAAAACCTGTCTGCCGCGATTACGGCGTTTAAACGTCATTTTGTTCAAACAGACATCAGCCCGATGCTTACGCCTGCAGATAAATTGATCCTGTTTAACTTGTATAAAAAATATATGTAAATTACTTACTTGTTTTTGCCCAGGCATCTTTCAAAGAAACGGTACGGTTAAATACCAGGCGTTCCGGTGAGGAGTCCTTATCAAGGCAATAGTAGCCTTTCCGTATGAACTGATATTTCGAATTCCTGTCGGCATTGGCCAGATAAGGTTCAATATATGCTTGTTTTATTATGGTGACACTGTCTGGATTCAGGTAGTCCTTGAAGTCCCCGTCTTCGTTGTCGGGGGACTCTACTGTGAACAACCGGTCATACATTCTGATCTCCGCATGTTTAGCGTGTTTGCTGCTTACCCAATGGATAGTTCCTTTGACATTGATGCCGCTTGTGTCTTCTCCGCTTTTTGATCCGGGAACGTAGCTGCACCTTAATTCGGTAATGTTACCTTCTGCATCTTTGACGAAAGAATCACATTTTACGATGTAGGCGTGCTTTAACCTGACCATAGTTCCCGGTGCCAGTCTAAACCATTTCTTTGCGGGCTCTTCCATAAAGTCTTCGCGCTCTATCCAAAGTTCACTGCTGAATGGAATTTCCCTTGATCCGCCTTTATCTTCTGCTTCAGGATTGTTTTCTCCGATAAGGACTTCTTCCATTCCTTCAGGGTAGTTGGTTAAGACTAGTTTTATCGGATCTAATACCGCCATTACTCTGGTTGCTGTTTTGTTCAGATGCTCGCGGATACAAAACTCCAGCAGGCCCAGCTCGATCAGATTTTCCCTTTTGGCAATTCCTATCCTTTCGCAAAACTCACGAATGCTTTTGGGGGTATAGCCCCTTCTTCTTAGCCCGCTAATAGTCGGCATGCGCGGATCATCCCATCCGCTTACTACTCCTTCGTTGACCAGTTGAAGCAGCTTGCGCTTGCTCATTACTGTATAAGACAGATTTAACCGGGCAAATTCATATTGTTTTGATGGAAAGATCTCTAATTTCTCTATTAACCAATCGTAAAGTTCACGGTGTGGTACATATTCGAGGGTACAGATAGAATGTGTGATGGTTTCAATGCTGTCGCTTTGACCATGTGCGAAGTCATACATCGGGTATATGCACCATTTGTCCCCGGTCCGGTGGTGCGCTGCATGCTTGATCCGGTAGATAACAGGGTCACGCATGATCATGTTGGGACTTGCCATGTCTATCAGGGCACGCAAAGTGCATGCGCCGTCAGGGAACTCCCCGGCCTTCATGCGGCTGAACAGGTCTAAATTTTCATCAATGCTGCGACTTCTGTAAGGGCTGTTCTTGCCGGCTTCTGTCGGCGTGCCCTTTAACCCGGCAATCTCATCAGCCGTGCTGTGGTCAACATAGGCCAGACCTTTTTTGATTAAAGTAACAGCGTAATCGTAAAGTGTGTCAAAATAATCAGAGGTATACAGTTCATTTTTCCATTGGAATCCAAGCCATTTGATGTCGTGCTGCTGACTGTCCACATATTCCGTTTTCTCTGTCACCGGATTGGTGTCGTCGAACCGCAGGTTGGTATAGCCTCCGTATTTCTGAGTAAGCCCGAAATTCAGGCATATGGCTTTTGCGTGGCCTATATGCAAATATCCGTTGGGTTCCGGTGGAAAACGTGTGATCAGGGTTTCGTATTTTCCGCTGCTTAAATCGTTTTCAATGATCTCTTCTATAAAGTTCAATGATCTTTCCTCACTCATAAAAACTGTAATTTTAGCTCCAAAGTTAATATAAAACAGCTAATTTCATTACATTTACCCAGCACTATCGTATAAATTATGAGCAGTACATTAGACAGGCCGATACGGGTTTTGGTGGCGAAGGTAGGATTAGACGGGCACGATAGAGGGGCAAAGGTAATCGCCACATCGTTAAGAGATGCAGGTATGGAGGTGATCTATACCGGACTGCGGCAAACGCCGGAAATGGTGGTCAATACTGCCCTGCAGGAAGATGTGGATGCTATAGGCATCTCGATACTCTCAGGTGCGCACATGACAGTTTTCCCCAGGATCATCGAAGTAATGAAACAAAAGAATCTGAACAATGTTTTGCTGACGGGTGGGGGAATTATTCCTGAAAGTGACATGAACAAACTAAAGGCAATGGGAGTTGGGGAATTATTTGCCCCTGGAACGACGATGGCAGCCATTGTGAGTTATATAAAGGGCTGGGTAACCGAAAACAGAAAATTTTAGCGCATGGAATACACACATATTTTATCCCGCATAAAGGATCAGATCCTCTACGTGACCATTAACCGGGAGCATAAACTAAATGCTTTAAACAAAGAAACGCTGGCAGAACTTGCGGATGTAATTGCCTTTGCTTCAAAAAGTGATCAGATAAGAGGAATGCTTTTGACCGGGGCGGGAGATAAGGCATTTGTTGCCGGAGCGGACATTTCCGAGTTTTCAGACTACAGTTCGGCAGAAGGGGAAGCCCTGGCAAGAAATGGTCAGAAAACGGTCTTTGATGCAATTGAAAAATGCAGCAAACCGGTAATTGCGGCGATAAATGGATTTGCGCTTGGCGGTGGTTTGGAGCTGGCCCTGGCTTGTCACATGCGCATTGCTTCGGAGCATGCCAAAATGGGTTTACCCGAAGTGACACTGGGCCTTATCCCCGGTTATGGGGGTACTCAAAGGCTGACCAGAATCGTTGGAAAAGGAAAAGCAATGGAGATGATCACTACCGGCGACATGATAACGGCTGTTCAGGCAGAGAAAATAGGACTGGTAAATTACGTGGTCGCGGCGGATGAACTGATCAAAAAAGCCGATGAGATCCTGGATAAGATCAGGCAGAGGGCACCCCTTGCTATCGCCGGAGCCATAAAGGCGGTCAATTCTTCTTTGTCGGATCATGTGAACGGTTTTGATGTGGAAATTGAAGAGTTTGGCAAATGCTTTAGCACAAGCGACTTTAAAGAAGGCGTGGCAGCATTCCTGGAAAAAAGAAGACCCTCGTTTTCGGGCAAGTAATTTTTAGCAGCCGGTGGTATTTCTCACAAACATTTTATAAATAAAGCGGGGATTTTTTGAGAAAAGTGTAGAAAATATTGCCCACAATAAAAAAACTGATTATATTTATTTCGTAAATACGCTCTAACCCTTGCAATATGAGAAAAATATTAATTGTCGATGATGAAGTTAACATCGGCCTGCTGCTGTCAAAATTTTTGGTAAGAAATTCTTTTAGTGTTTCCACTGCAACAAGCGGTGTGGCAGCTATGGATTATTTGGCAAAAGAACCTTATGATCTTGTTTTGTGCGATTATCGGCTGGAGGATACGGATGGAAGGGAGATGCTGATCAAGATCAAAGAGAATTATCCCAGCACTGGTGTAATTATTATAACCGGTTATTCTGATATAAAGCTGGCGGTAGAACTGATCAAGCTGGGTGCGTATGATTACATTACAAAGCCCCTGTATCCTGATGAGATATTAAATACCATTAATAAGGCTATAGAGACACAGATCGCCCTCAATACGAATCACTCGGAGCAATTGCTAGATACGCCGAAGCAAAAAACGGCGAAGCTTACCTATAACCCTGCAGAGAACTTTGTCGTAGGCCAAAGTCCGGCATCCCGGGAGCTTTTAAAACAGATTCAATTGGTCGCCCCCACTTCATATAGTGTAATCTTAATGGGTGAAAGCGGCACAGGGAAAGAATCAGTAGCAAAGGCAATCCATTTGAACAGCCCCAGAAAGAACAATCCATTTGTGGCCATGGACTGCGGTTCTTTGACCAAAGAGCTTGCGGGGAGTGAATTCTTTGGACACGAAAAAGGCTCATTCACGGGGGCGTTATATACCAAGATAGGCCATTTTGAGATGGCAAATGGCGGAACACTGTTTTTGGATGAGGTCGGAAACCTTTCCTATGAAATTCAGGCGGCATTACTGAGAACTGTTCAGGAGCGTAAAATAAAACGGATAGGCAGCACCAAGGAGATTGATTTGGATGTCCGGATCATTGTGGCAACAAATGAGAACCTGGCAAATGCAATCCAAAAAGGAAGGTTCAGAGAGGATCTTTACCATAGGTTTAATGAATTCTCTATTGATCTGCCTCCTTTAAGTCAGAGAGGGAAGGATATCATGATATTTGCCAATACTTTTCTTGACGGTGCCAATCAGGAACTTAACAGAAATGTTCAGGGCTTCTCCGATGAAGTTGAACAGTGTTTTTTAACTTATAACTGGCCGGGGAATGTCCGGGAACTTAAGAATGTGGTAAGAAGAGCTACCTTACTTACTGAAGCCGAACTGATACAGCTTAAAGCATTGCCCCTTGAAATATCAACTTACGCAAAAGCATCTGCCATAGAAAGTTCAATAGCCCGGGCAGAAAAACCGCGGGATCTGAAAAATGCTGCGCTTGAGGCAGAATACGAAGCCATCTTAAAAGTTTTAAGGGAAGTTAACTTCAATAAAACAAAGGCCGCCAAGATCCTGAATATCGACCGCAAGACTTTATATAATAAAATGAAGGCGATTAATTTGGATACTTAAAGTGTTAGCAGCAACCATCGTTCTGGCCCTGCTTTTTTTGGCAGCGACGTATTTCCTGGCAAGAAATATGGCTGCAGTGCGAAGGATGAAGAGCGAAGTGACCGGGTTGCAAAAAGAAAATGAAGCGCTCTCTGCCAGAGCAGAATTGCTTGCACTTGCGGAAAGCATTTCTAATTTGGGTACCTGGGAATTCTTTCCCGGCAGCAAGACAGTAAGGTGGTCGGAAGAACTGTATAACATTTACGGTTTTAAAGATAAAGACATTGCGCTCAGTGCCGAATTAAATGAGCAGGTAATTGCTCCTGAATACCGGGATAAGGTTGCGAAGGAATTGCGGTCTGCCATTTCAAATCAAACCACATTTGCAGTAGAGTATCAGATTATACAACCTGACGGGACAAGAAGATATGTGCTTGGTCAGGGTTTTTACATCGGAAGAGAAGACAAGCTTGTAGGAACAATACAGGACATCACCCAGCAAAAGGATGCTATATTTAAGTTGAAGATAAATGAAACCTTATTGCGGGAAGCAGAAATGGTTTCTCATAGCGGAAGCTGGGAATGGGTGGATGGCAAAGAATTTGTACTCTGGTCTGACGAAATGTATAATATCCACGGTTTTCTGCCACACTCTGTATTTGTCAATTTTGCATTCTATCAGGGCTTGGTCCATGAAGAGGATGTACCAGAATTTTTGAAGAACTTTTTCAAAGCACGTGAGAATAAAGCCCCGTTTAAAATTAATTATAGAATAGTAAGACCTTCAGGAGAGATCAGGCATGTGCTTTCCACGGCTGAGTATAAGAAAATAGGACTGAATAACTTTGCCTATATCGGGAATACACAGGATGTCACAGAACTAAGAAAGGCACAGGTACAGCTCGAAGAAAAAGTAACAGCACTTAACCGCTCGAATCAAGACCTGGAACAGTTCGCCTACGTCGCTTCTCATGACCTGCAGGAACCCTTGAGAAAGATACAGGCCTTTGGGGATAAGCTGAAAGATAAGTATTTAGCTCATTTGCCTCCTGAAGCGCTGGATTATTTAGAGCGGATGCGCAATGCAGCCGAAAGAATGCGTGCCCTGATCAACGATCTTCTTACTTTTTCAAGAGCCACCCGAGACCATAAAAATTTCGTTGCCACCGACCTTGCAGCGCTGATAAACAGTACGATTAAAGAACTTGATTTTAGCATTGACATTAATCACGCGGCGATCAGGGTAACCGTTGATCTTGATGCTGATGCGATACCTTCTCAATTACAGCAGTTGTTTCAAAACCTGATCGCTAATGCTTTAAAATTTACTCATGCTGAAACACCACCGGAAATTGAAATAACAGGATGTGCTAAATATGGGCATGAACTTTCGATTGCCGAAGCCAGGCCAAATCAGTTATATTCGATTATAGAAATAAAGGACAATGGAATTGGATTTGAAGTAGAAGATGCTGAAAAAATATTTGATATTTTTCACCGGCTTCATTCACGCAATGCGTACAGCGGAACAGGTATCGGGCTGGCGATCTGTAAAAAAATAGCAGAAAACCATTCCGGCTTTATTCTTGCAAACAGCGAACCCGGCAATGGCGCTGTATTTACAGTTATACTGCCTAAAAGACAGATCAAATGAAATCTAAATAGATAAAATGGAACAGGTTCGGGTCTTATTAATTGATGATGACGAGGATGATTATATTCTCACGAAAGCGGTATTTGACCGGCTTTCAGACAGGTACTCGCTTTCCTGGGTCAATAGCTATGATAAGGGAATTAACGCGATTTTAAAGCGCCAGTATGATGTTTACCTCGTGGATTACAGGCTTGGGAAAGGGACTGGTATTGATCTTCTTAAAGAGGCGGTGAATTCTGGTTGTGTAAAGCCGATCATTATGCTTACCGGAAAAGGTGACCGGACAATAGACGAACAGGCGATGAATATCGGGGCAGCTGATTACCTGGTAAAGGATGAGATTGAGCCCGTCCTGATCGAAAGAAGTATCCGCTATTCTATTAAACAAGCCGATGGATTAAGGGCATTGCAGGATAGTGAAAGAAAATACAGGGCGATTTTTGAACAGGCAAATGACCCCATTCTTATCTCAGAATATTCAGGAAGAATCCACGACATGAACAGTTGCGGCCTGAGCTTTTTTGGCTATCGTCTGGATGAATTGCAAAAACTTCCGGATAATGTGATTTTTAAGAACCGGACGGATTTGGAGAAATTTCGTGATCTGCTCGAGAAAAACGGATCACTGACAGATTTTGAATGCGAACTGATATCTAAGGACGGAAGGGTATACCATTGCAGCCTATCCTCTTTCATCCAAACAGATATGATAAGCGTTTCTGAGGTTTACCATACGATAATCAGGGACCTGAGCTATAGAAAACATATTGAAGAAAAATCTGTTAATCTCGGTAAGATGTCCATATCAGAACATATTGCAAAAGGATTGGGAGATGAAATCAGAGATCCGCTGTCGGCAATTAACCTGGCGGTTGACGAGCTGGCCTCCGATCTGGCACTGGCATACAGTGAGTCTGTCCAGTCTTACCTGGAGATCATTAAAACCAATTGCGACAGGGTGAGCAGACTGATGCAAAACTTTATATCCAGCACCGAAACGAAAACGCTAAACCTGCAAAGGCATAGCATTACTGAAGTTATTGAGGAGACAATGGCAGAAATGGAAGATCTCATTATCGGTCACAACATTAAACTGACAAAGCAATTGCTTGAATCTGAACACAGAGTACTCCTGGATAAGACCAAGGTGAAATCGGCACTGATAAGCGTGATTAAAAATGCAGTTGAAGCCATGCAAACTTATCCCAAGATCATTCATATTACCAGTACTTCGGATAAAGATGTGTTTGAAATAGGGATTGAAGACAATGGTGCCGGAGTCAGCCAGGAAAACCAGGACAAAATCTTTGAGCCATTTTTCACCACAAAAAAACGGGCGAGTGGTTTGGGCTTAACCCATGCGCAGCGTGTACTGACTACTCACAATGGCAGCATTAAACTTAAACCCCTGGCAAATGGAAGTTTGTTTCTGATCCGGATACCAATTTACAATGAAGGCGCCCTCTGGCATTAACTCCCGATCATATGTCAATATTTACTTATAAACAGCGCAATCAGATCAACCTGCTCATCATCATCGCATTGGGCTGCATTATTGCCTACTCACTTCAGGGGATCTTTGGCTCAATTCTTAGTACACTTGTATTGTATACCATACTGCGGCCGGGCTTTATTTACCTGGTCGAGGCAAAATCCTGGAACAAGAGCTTTGCTGCCGTCCTGCTGTTGTTTATTTCTGTAATTGTCATTGTCCTTCCTTTTTATGGGCTGAGCAGCATGGTGATAGAAAAAATCGCTGAACTGCAGAACGATCCGGGTTATTTGAAGAACACGCTGTTTAAATTAAAGCATTTGCTCCCCGTCAGCGGGGATTTGCAAAATCTGGTAGAGGACGGCATGAGAAAAGCCGGAACATGGGCTACCGGGTTATTTCCTTCATTGATTTCCGGCGCCTTTAACATCATACTGGGGCTGCTTTTAATGTATTTCCTTTTGTATTTCATGCTGGTGGAACGCGAAAAATTTGAAGCAGCACTTTTAAAGTATGCACCTTTCAGGGCTCAAAATGCGCAGCGGTTTGCAGAGGAAATGCGGAATACAACTTATGCTAATGTATTGGGACAGGGCTTTATTGCCGTAGTACAAGGCTCTTTAGTTGGGTTTTGCTTTTACTTTTTGGGGTATAAGGACCCTGTGTTCTGGGGAGTGATCACCACCTTCATCTCGTTTGTACCTGTACTTGGACCCCCTCTTATTTTTGTACCGGCGGCTTTAATGCAGATTGCTAACGGGAACAATTTTGCGGGTTGGGCAATGCTGATATTTGGCTTTGTTGTCATTATTAACATAGACAATGTGCTCAGGTTTATGATCGCGAAGAGAGTTGGTAATATTCATCCGATCATAACAGTAATTGGCGTGGTTATTGGAATACCATTATTTGGAATTTTAGGACTGGTATTTGGCCCGTTATTGCTGTCTTATTTCGTATTATTGATTAAAATATATGAAACCAGCGCGCTGGCCTCTGAAAGACTGGAAAGAATTAAAACAATTTCAGAGCATGAGGAGTTATAATATTGAGTTCCCGAAAATTAAATGGTTAAACATAAAATCAAGTATCATGAATGATAATTCAAAAGTTTTAGTTGCTTTATTAGCTGGTTTAGCTGCGGGAGCAGCATTGGGTCTTTTATTTGCTCCGGATAAAGGAAGCGAGACGAGAGACAAATTAAGTCAGTCATTAAAAGATCTGGGAGATTCTATCAAGGACAGGGCCGCCGATGAGATCAACAACCTGAGTAATTTAAAAGATAAAGTTGTAAACTCAGTCAAAACCAAACTTCGCCAGGCAGAAGATGAATTTGCTGATGATATAGAACATGCCTAACCTTGCCAAAACCCAGAACAATGGAGGATAAAGACAAAGAAAAAGGAATAGAAGACCTCTACGAAGACGCAAAAAATTATCTCGATACCAGGGTCGAGTATACCCGGTTGTACCTGGTAGAAAAGATCTCAAAGATATTTGCCGATGTTGTGACTAATGCGGCGGTAATCATTTGCTTTATACTGGCCTTTTTATTTGGAACATTTACCCTTGCGCTTTACCTGTCTGATCTATTGGGCAGCTTCACCAGGGGGTTTGGGTGTGTTTCTCTGATCTATATATTTTTAGCCCTGCTGGTTTACTTCATGAAAGAGAAATACATAGAAAAAGCGATAATTAACTTTACCATCAGAAATTATTTTAACAAACTGGCAGATAAAGATGAAGAAGAGCAGAAAGTATAACATAAATAATCTGGAAGAATTACATGCTATGGTTTGCAGTTTGAAAGACGAGCATGTCTTACAGGGAGAGGCCTTGGTTAATGACACCAAAATTTATTTGAAACAGTTTACCCTTGGCGGCCTGATAAAAAAATATGCTACTCCTTCCGCGTTTCTTAAGATGGATGAGAAATTCAACCTCAGCAGCACTTTGATGTCGTGGGTCTTGCCACTGTTTATGAACAGCACCGTCTTTAAAGGCTCAGGAATACTTACTAAGGCCTTGGTGGGGCTTGCTTCAGGAAAGGTTGGAAAATCGCTTGACGGGGAACACCTATCCGCGATCTTCAACTCGGTTAAATCGTGGTTCGGTGGTTCTAAAAAGAAAAAAGAAGAAAAGTCGGAAGAATATTTTGACTATGGCATTCCGCCGGATAGTGAAACTTATTAATGAAAAAAGGGCAGTCCGATACGGCTGCCCTTTTATTTTCCGTGATTAATTAAAGTGCGGTTTTTATCTTAAGCTCTTTCAGCTGCTTATCGTCAATTGTTGAAGGACTATCAATCATTACGTCTCTTCCGGAGTTATTTTTAGGGAAAGCGATAACATCCCTTATGCTGTCTAAGCCTGCAAAAATAGAACACAAACGGTCGAAACCAAAGGCAATACCGCCGTGCGGGGGTGCTCCAAATTCAAAGGCATCCATCAAAAATCCAAATTGTTTCTGTGCCTCTTCCGCTGAAAACCCAAGGTGCTTGAACATCAATGCCTGCAGTGTCCTGTCGTGTATACGGATCGAACCGCCGCCAATTTCGGTTCCATTTACCACCATATCATAAGCATTGGCCCTCACTTCTCCGGGTTTGGTATCCAATAAGGTGATATCCTCTGGCTTAGGAGAAGTAAACGGATGGTGCATGGCATGATAGCGTTCGGTTTCTTCGTCCCATTCCAGCAATGGAAAATCAAGTACCCAAAGCGCGCTAAAAGTATTTTTATCACGCAATCCCAGCCGTGTACCCATTTCCAGGCGCAGCTCGCTCAATTGTTTACGTACCTTATCTGTCAGGCCTGCCATGATCAGGACAAGATCTCCCGGCTCTGAATTCAACGCCGCAGACCACTTTTTCAATTCCTGTTCGTCATAAAATTTGTCAACAGATGATTTTAAAGAACCATCCTCTCCATGTCTTAAGTAAATCAGACCGGTGGCCCCTATTTGCGGGCGTTTGATAAAGTCGGTCAATTCATCTACCTGCTTGCGGGTATATCCGGCACAGCCTTTTGCATTGAATCCTATAACCAGCTCTGCGTTGTCAAATACAGGGAAGCTTTTGCCTTTAACCAGCGCTGTCAGTTCAACGAACTGCATTTCAAAGCGTGTATCGGGCTTATCTGAGCCATACAGGCGCATGGCGTCAGCATACTGCATTCTAGGTACTTCAGGGAGGTCGACCCCCCTGATGTCTTTAAACAAAGTCCGGATAAGCCCTTCGAAAGTATTTAATATATCTTCCTGTTCAATAAACGACATCTCGCAGTCGATCTGTGTGAACTCGGGCTGTCTGTCAGCGCGCAGGTCTTCATCCCTGAAACACTTAACAATCTGGAAATACCTGTCAAAACCCGAAACCATCAGCAATTGCTTAAAAGTTTGAGGAGACTGCGGCAAAGCATAAAATTCACCGGGGTTCATTCTGCTTGGCACCACAAAATCCCTGGCTCCTTCCGGAGTAGACTTGATCAGTACCGGGGTTTCGACTTCAATGAAGTCAAGACCATCCAGGTAGCGCCTGACTGCCTGCGCCATTTTATGCCTCAATATCATGTTATTGCGTACCGGATTTCTCCGCAGATCAAGATAACGGTACTTCATTCTCAGGTCATCACCGCCGTCGGTTTCGTCATCGATCATGAATGGCGGCAGCTTGGCCGCATTTAAAACCTCAAGGGCGGTTATTTTAATTTCGACCTCACCGGTAGGTATTTTTAAATTTTTGTTTGAACGCTCAACTACCAGTCCGCTCGCTTTTATGACAAACTCTCTTCCTAAACTACGGGCGGCCTCGCACAGATCGCGATTGTCGTCCATATTAAATACCAGCTGAGTAATTCCATATCTGTCACGGATGTCAATAAAAGTCATCCCCCCTAAATCTCTTGATTTCTGAACCCAACCGCAAAGGATCACATGCTCTCCTAAGTTCTTAATGGTTAAAGCGCCGCAAGTAGTTGTTCTTAGCATTATTAATAATTATTTGCGGCAAAAATATTGATTTTGAACCACATATTTCAGATCGCTGAAATTTTACTTCTTATATTCAAAATATTTTCAATTCAGATGCAACGTTTTGATTCATTGATTGTCTCTTAAAAAGAACAGGAAAACATTGGAAACCGTATATATAGACAAACACCTCGATCTGGTAAATCAATGCAGGCAGGGGAGCCGCGCTGCACAATTTGAATTGTACAAATTGTATGTAAAGGCTATGTATAATGTTGCGCTTAGGATTGTGAACCAGGTCGCAGAGGCAGAAGATGTTTTGCAGGAATCTTTTCTGGATGCCTTCACCAGGATAGAGAATTTCAGGGGGGAAACAACATTTGGATTATGGCTCAAACAGATCGTCATCAACAAATCCATCAACCAGCTGAGAAAGCGCCGGGCTGAATTTGTGAATATAGATGATGTGGATATTGCGGACGAAGAAAAAGAAGACACAGAGGGTCAGGAAATGAGGGTAAACGAAATAAAGGAAGCGGTGGCAGAGCTTCCCGACGGATATAGGGTAGTGCTGACATTGTATTTATTTGAAGGCTACGACCATGAGGAGATATCACACATCCTTAAAATATCTGAAAATACTTCAAGGACACAATACATGAGGGCAAAAAAGAAATTGAATGGCTTATTAGAAAAGAGAGGAGCATTGAGATGAGCAAAAAAATCGAGGAGTATGTCAGAGAGCATAGAAAAGCGTTTGATGTGGAATCTCCATCAGAGCAGCTGTGGAGCAGAATTGAGAATGAATTAAACAGAGAAAAACTAAAAAAGCCATTGAGGGTGCCGTTCTGGTTAGGTATAGCTGCATCCCTGATCGTGGTAATGACAGCTACTTTTATATTTACCTATCTTAACCATAGCACAAGGACAGACATTGCCGAATTGAATCCTTCATTTGCAAAAAAAGAAATGAAGTTTGCCAGTCTTATTGAGGAAAAAAAAGACAGCCTGCAGGTTTATGCCAAAGAGAACCCTGCATTGTACGAGGAATTCAGTTCCGACCTTGAAAAATTGGGTTCGGAATACGAACGTCTAAAAAAAGAGCTGGAAAACAGCCCCAATCAACGGGTTATCGTAAATGCGATGGTCAAGAATTTAAAGCTGCAGTTGCAGGTGATCAACCAGCAGCTGTATATCATAAATGAAGTGAATCAATATAAAAAAGAGAATAGAATATGAGATATATGAAAATAACAGCAATAGGACTGATGCTCCTTGTAAATGTTGCACAGGCCGCCCCGGTTTTAAATCCGGCAGGGGTATCAAAAGTTATCAATGAAGGAGATGACGATCCAATGCGCTCCAAGACTTTCAGCAAAACATTTGCAGCTGATAATTCTGATAAAATTGTGCTGGGCAATCAATATGGGTCAATTGTAATTAAGATCTGGGACAGAAAAGAAGTAAAGGCAGATGTTGACATTAAAGCTTATAGTAACGACGAGGCCGGGGCTCAGAAATTGCTGGATGGAGTAACGATTGAAACCGGAAAATCAGGTGACCAGATCATCTTTAAAACAAAACTGGAAGAACAGGGCAATTGGGG
>NZ_DATHGC010000079.1:0-27225 GCF_035317785.1 Pedobacter sp.
GTCTGGGTTACGGCACCTGCGAGACAGGACTGAGCCTCGACACGGGTCTGGTCACCCGTACCTGCATCAGTGCATCCGGTTTGCGCTATGCGGTGAACAACCTGCATGCCGAACTGAGCAGGAACCACAACCTGGGAATGAAAAACGAACATATGGTCAACCAGAGCTTCCAGCATGGCAAGATCGTCCTGGACCGTAAACGTAAAGACCTTTCCGAAATCAGGCGCAACCATTTGGCCGACTACTATGACGAGGTCATCTCCCCGACCATCAAAAAAGCATTTACCGACAGCGATTTCGAACAGGCTGATACCATTTACCTGGTTGGCGGCGGAGCAAAATATCCCGATCTGGTAGAATGTTTCAAACGGGAGTTTGACGGCATCCTGGAGATCGTAGTACCGGAACAAGCAGAAAACATGGCAAGTTTGGGTTATGCACTGAGATCAGCGCAATGGTGCGGACCGGGTCTGTCCAGCCAGGCAGTCGGTCTGGATATCGGCAATGCCTATACCGTGCTTAGCCAGCCTCAGACAAAAAACTCATTGGCGATTTACACAGAAGCTGAAGAAGCAATCCTGTTGAGCCATTCGCATGGATAGATAAGTAACTTTATAAATTCTGATTACCAGAAATTGCCCGGTAAGCCTCATCAGATAGTCGATGATTGCGATAGCTATATTCAGCAAAACGTTTTGGATAAACCAGATCATTGGACACATGAGACACCAATTTATCCTTATGAAAACTCATAATTAGCCTATTTACACCGCCAATACCTGTATAGATAAAATCGCTCCTATCGAAATACAAATAATAGCCGGTTACATTCTTAAAGCTTTCTTCGAAATTGATCTTAATATTTCCATCCGACACTGGCAAACCACTTTGTTGAGCAAGTCTAAAAGCTACTCTTTCTTTAGATTGGGTTAAATTGTCAAGAAAAAGGACAATTAAAGAAGTATGATAACCGGCAGATGCTGCAAGATCAATAAGATCTTTAAATAACAGATCATTAAAAACAGTTTCAATTATAATGTCCTTTCTTTGCTTAACGGCTAAAGTAAAAACCTCTTTTGTTCTGCCCTTATAGACATCAGTCATTATAATTTCAAAACCTGTCAGCTCACTTAACCTCGATCTTATAAAAGTCGATTTTCCCGCAGCATTGCAGCCGACAACAAATATAAGCTCTGGAACCTTCACTAATAAAGGCGTTTTATGATAGTGTCATTGACTTTAACAGGCATATCATTTTCGTCGTATACAACCTCAACGGTTACCAGATACTTCTCTCCTGTAGGCAGTTCTTTCCTATAATAACCACCATCCTCCTCATACATCGCATAAAAAGGATTGCCGAGTTCAAAAGCACGTTGCCTGCCCAACTCGTGCATATTGCTCATATTCTCTAAAAGACGATCAACAATAGATGACGATTTCATATTACCTTATAAACTATTCAAATATAACAAAGATTTATAAAATACTTTATCCCGGCACCTTATTAAACCTGCCCAAATAAATACTCCTGGCCGCAGCCTTCCTGTCGTTGGCCACAAAAGAAATGTACACCTCCATATACTCTGCAAGCAACTCTTCCGGCAAAGCCAGCAGATCAGTACAGGCACTCCTCTTAGCACCAGACGTTACATAAACCGCTTTAGCCAGATCAGGAAAATAAGCCAGCATCATCACCTCATCCGTTAGGCGCGGCCATACCGTATCATCCGGACAAAGCCAGTCAAACCTGATCCCCTCAGCAGTCAGCACCATTGAAGGCAGCATAGCCATATCCATATTGCCATTGGCTACCAGTACCTTCGTAAAATCCATTACCACATCCGGATACAAACCCATTACCGCATTAGGCTTGTTGTACGCCACTGCCAAATTATAAGATGTTTTTCCATTGTTGTAATCCTTTTGGCCTACTATAAAACCCACATTGATAAATTCAGTAAGCGGACGCAGAAAAGCAACCGCCACCGCCAGTTCCATTCTGTTTTGCAACTGCGGCAAAGTAGGCGGTTTAGTCATTTTACCGGCCTTACGCACCATCTGCTTACCATTTTTTACATAATAAACCAGGTTCCCAATTTTCCCTTGAATGAGCCCGGCCATTCCGTTAAACATTCTTGCCATAACATTAAACATTTAGATAAACACTATTACTCACCTCATGGCCGCTGGCCGATGCGAAACACACATAACAATGGAGCTGCTGCCCCGCAAAATCAGGCGGCAATGCCATTGAGTAACTCAGATCAGCACGCCTCACTGCATACAGCGATGTTGCAGTCAAGCCATTGGCGACACAATACACCGCAAAACAAACCCAGTCCGTATGTTGATTAAACCTGTTTTGCACATCAGGCAACCAGCTGAATATCAATCCAGCCTCATCCGGAGCCCATATCACCATAGCGGCTCTCGGCCCATCAAGCTTACCCCTGCTGCACAGCACCCGGGCAAAATCAATAGTATAAGAAGGATAAACACCCAAAATCACGCTTTGGAAATTGAACCTAAACGCCGCATTCAAAGGACTTTGCTTTGTCGCAGATCGAAACCCGACAGCTATCAACTCCTTCAGCGCCGCCAGAAAAACACTAAGCAGTCTAAACTTCATTTGTTGCTCCAACTGGAGCTGCACACGCGGCAGTAAAGACTTATGCTGAACCACAGATATCACATTCCTCTTCCTCACCACCCTGCCCACCAACGGCCCGGTACGCTTCTCAAACGCACCAAACAAACCACCATTTAATATTCCCATAATAATTCTCTTTAAATTTTTCCTTTAACCGCCCTGCTTTCCCTTAAAAATGGTGTCTCCGATGGGCATTGTTTTCATGCGCTTTTCGCGCCTTGAAAGCCGAGCCCTAGAGGAGATCACCATTTTTAACCGTCACATTACTACAGTAGCCCCCAGATAAGCACTATTGCTCGTCACTTTGCCACTAGCCGACACAAAGCTCATGTACACATGACAATTGTCACCGCTAAAATCAGCCGGCAAAGTCATGTCATAACTGAGCAGCGAACGAGCCGCAGCCCCTATCACAGTTACAAACTGTTGTTTCGAAGGGTTATACACCACAAAGGTGGCCAGGTCAGTCGGCGCACCAATGCCATTGGCAATAGTAGCCAGCCAGCTGATGTCCAGCTGCGCATCCACAGTAGTAGCCAATACCGGAAAGTACGGACCACTCAACCTGCCTTTGCTGTACAACACCTCAGGGTAGTCGATGGTAAAATTGGCAGCAGTAGTACCAGAAATTGCATTTTTGTAGTTGTATACAAAAGCAGCGTTAAACGCACTCTGCCTTTCTTCATGCGCATTCTGAAAGCCCACTTTAATGATAGGGCTTATCCAGCTCAGCCAAGTGACCACAAGACGAAACTTAGCCCTGTAATTGAGCTGCGCCTCACTAGGCGGCTCATCTGACGGATGGGGAATTGCTGATATCACATTCTGTCCATTTACCCAACGACCTACCAGGGCACCTGCTTTCTTTTGGAAGCCCCCAAAGGCTCCCCAGATTTGAATTCCCATGATCAAACGTTTTGGAATAAAATAATATTTAGTTATACCAGATGCACACCGGTTTCACATTGACAGGATCTTCCTTGAAAACCCCTCCGCTACTCAGGTACCAAATGGTAGGACAAACATAAAACACTTAACCATAACCAACTATAGTACAGATCATTATGACGCTGTTTGGCGCTAGTTTGTCACAGATTGACACAAACCTTTACGATTACTTAACCAAATGATCATCGACAAACCGGAACATGCCCGCCGCTATGGCGTTATATTCATATATAAAAATTTCATTATGGAAAATTTCAATCAAGGCCAATTACAGGACGAAGAAGCTTCAACCCTGGCACATTTTCAAGTAGACCCTACAGATCCTACACCGTCACCAGAAGATCACGTAGATGAAACTACTGAGGATGCAGAAGACATCCACGTAGAATAAGACCCTGAGGAAGAAGATGAAGATGCAGCAGAAGGTGAAGACCTTGCTTAGGCAAGCTAAATCAAATGCAAAATAAAATCCCGGCCATACTGGTTGGGATTTTATTTAGACCGGCCTGATATCTTTACCCGATCTCCAATGAGGATTCCAAATAATACTTTATCCCCGCTATCTCCTTTATAATCCAATTGTACCTTTTTCTCTTCCGATAAAAACTCCTTTTTTCAATAAACAACTTGGCCATTACCATTTCCTTTGTGAGCCAGACCTCTGCCCTCATTTCGGGCTGGTCACTTATAGCCAGCATCATTGTTCTCAACTCTTCCTGGGCAGACATCAATTCCTGCTGAGTTTTCAACACCATGTCTAATTTTTGTAGAATTTCCTCATCCATTTCCTAATTATTTGGTTCATAATTGGTTTTTTTTAAAACAGAAAAGGGCAACCTGTTTTACAACAGATTACCCTCTCCCTTTTTGATAACATAAAATTAACACTAGCTCAACATAGCTGCAATTGACGCAGGTCAATTACGATCATTTTCTTAAATACTCATCCCCATGACCACCGGCCGTCCTGATCCTGCTCAAAGTCTCCGGGCTCATCCCAATAAAACCGGCAATGTGCATTTGAAAAATAAACGATTCCACTTCGGGGCCAAAATGTTTTAAAAATGCCTGGTACCCTTGCGTCCTGTCCAGCGCTCTCATTTTTCTTTCTATTTCCCGGTCTTCATTTTCTTTGGTCACAATCTGGCTGGCCAGCATAAAAACTTCCGGCATTTGTGTGCCAAGATCCTTAAAAGCCCCGTAGCTAAAACCAACCATAGTACTCCCCTTAGTGATCTCTACAAAATACTCCGATTTCGACTGGTTCATAAAACTGTTGGCGGGCAAAGTAACTTTACCGGGGACAGAAATGCCAACAGTTTTCTGTTTTACCGTTTCGCTATCATTTTCAGGTTTATATTCTTCATAGGTTCTGGTAAATCCTGTTATTGGCCAGTAAGCCCAGCTTGCTATCTCATTTGGCTTTAATATCAGGGTGTCTTCAGGATAATAAACGGGCAAGGTTAATTTTGGAAATAACAACCCGTCAAATTCAGCAGGCATCTTTTGTTCAAAACCCAGCAAATATTTCAATAGCTGGGGATACCATTCTTCTTTATTCATATTGAGGTGCGTTTATTAGATTGTTGTTTAAAAGCGGCAGCGTCATCCGACTGCTGCCGCTCGCATTATTATCTACCTAAATTTTGAATTCTTTGCTAGTAATGGCTAACCGGAAACACGCCAAAGGCGTTAGCTCCTGTTGTAGTACCAATCAATCCTTTAATCACCAGCGTTACATTTTTAAATCTAGCGTGGGCTATACTAATGTTCGTGTAGGGACTGACTGGTGTTTTCGCAGGTAAAGTATAACTTGCCAGTAGCGTACCTGTGCTATTTCTAATTTGGAATATCATACTGACAACTGTTGCATCAGCAGGATAGGTTTTAAAGTCAGTGATCTGTTTATAGGCTAATCCTGTAGTTTCATTTATTGTACTCGTTGTCGACAATGTTATATTGACAGGTGTACTATTTGGTGATAAGTTAATTATTCTAATGCCCATTACCTGATCTGTATAATTTACGATTTGATCATCTTTAATAAAAACTCCTTCGTAAGCACCATTCTGCCCACAAAGGAAAAGGGTATTAAAAGCAGCAGGCTTGAATTCTTCTGTGTTGTTACTGCTGAACAGCACTTTTGTGGTGTCAGTAGCAGATACCGACCTGATGTAGTTATTGCCCGCGTATGCACCAAAGAAACTAGCTCTTGTAAAGGCTACCGCATCAGTTATAGGTAAGGGTTTCCAATTGATTAGATGATCCGCAGCATATACTTTTGCGCTAGCTATATCTATAGCTGCATTCACTACATTAAATGAACTGATTTGTTTCTCGATCGTTTCGTTCTTTTTACAAGCCTGTACCCATAAGGATATGAATAAAATGGCTATGATTATTTTCTTCATAATTTCTTTATTTTTTTCTATTATTCACAAACAATAATATCCTGTAGCCTTTATCATCCACCCGGTAAAATTCATCGCCTTCAATCAACAAGGCTTCATTCTCGCCAAAAGCATGCTTGGTATCCGTATTAATGACTTTGCCACCATAATGTGCACTAATTGTATCAGCAACAATGGTGTGGCCTGTTACAATATGTCTTACATCAAAAGAGAAGAGTATACTATCAACACTTGTCTCCGAAACTTTAGATTTTTGATCGTAGTATCCTCTAAACCAAAATGGGCCAATTTTATTACTCATGACAGTATTGATATTTAAATTTCCATAATCAATTTGATTATTGGCATAATTTGGCCTTGCAAGGCTATTGATTTCTGTAACTGATAATTTTAACTTATTCAACTCAACAGAAACGCCACCATGTGTAAATAATAAGTCACCTATTTTTTCTATAATATTTTTTGTTCTCAGCCATCTGCCTAACTCACTATTTTCATTATACAATTGGACTAACGTTTTGCCCATCAAAGCCACATTGTCTTTATATTTTGCCTCAACATACCGATGATCATTTTGCAGGTTCATGATTTCATGGTTACCTAATATAAAATGTACATATCCACCAGCTTCTTTCGCCTTTTCCTCTAAAGTATAAACCAACCATAGGCACTCCGTAACTTGTGCACCTCTGTCAAACATGTCACCAGCAAATACCAAATGACCATCTCCAAAAATCCAATTAAAATCTTCGTTAATAATATTGCTTGCTTGTAACAACTTTCGGAAAGCATCAAAATTTCCCTCAATGTCCGAAAGTACAAACAGTTTTTTCGGTTTATCGTAAGTTGAAGCTTCGACTTGCAGGGAACGTTTTAGCTGAACTTTAAATCTTACACGAGAATCATCCGTTTGAGCTGTTAATTGGATATTATTTTTTACCTGGTAGCTATTTTTTACCAAATTAGATAAATGAATATTATAAGCAGTTATAGCTCCATCCTCATGAAAAACGTACGGTCCGTCGTATTGTTTAGCTAACTGATTGCTTATAACCTCTTGAAGCTTCTTTTTCGGATCTTTTTCTCGCTCATAATAATAGGGGTTGAAAGCTAATCTCCATTGTCCGTCTATTAGAAAATGTGAGGGATATTTTTGAATGTTGAAATAATTAACCAGATCTAATCCTAACCCACCGGTATCCGGCACAATGGTAAGAAAAACAATATTTGTATCATTTTTAAAGGGCTTTTGCAATTCGGCGAGAAAACTCAATTCAAAAGCGCGGTTCCCAGCATCTGGAGAAAGAAAGGTTACTGCTACTAACTTATTTTTAAAATCGCTATCGAAGTGTCTTTTTCCATAAATGTCTACAGCATTTAGCGGTGGAGCCTTAGTTCCAAGAAAAGCTGTTGTCATTCCTCGGATTTTTTTTTCGTACAGCTTTACTTGTGTTTTGTGTTTTTCGCTTTTTACTGTTTGGTAATATTCCTTTAAAAGATCTTCAAATTCTCTATCATAAAAGTGCTCCTTTATTCCGCTTCTTGTTAATAAACGTACCAGAAAGTTTTCACGCGCTTCTCCATTAAATATGCTGTTACCAAGTTTATAATATAAAACTTTCCTATGGGCATCTTCGTTTAGGCTATCGATTTTAACAGGATCAAAATTGTTTTGCCTATATATGGACAACCTTACAAAACCATATAAATAAGATGTTTGATTTACATCATCTGGATACGTTCTAAGCCATTTGGCCTGAGATTTATTACACGCAGTATCGAATAAGTGGTTTAGCACATTACTATCGACATCAAGTCGACTACTTCCTCCTATCATTCTGGTAAATTTATTCAACCTCAATGTTTCGACCTTATTAATCGCTATTGCCTTTATTCGGCTGAAGTCATTCTGAGTGGAATTAACTTTATTCGAGTCTATTATTATTAGCATCTCCTGTGATATTTTATCCAGATCATTGCTCCACTTGATATACTCTTCTATTGATTTTACTGCGTGATAAGATTTTGTTTCGTAATTTGATGTGAAAGACTTCATTAAGTGATTAATCCTTTCCTCAACCTTACTTACCGCAGTTTTCTTTTTGATGCTATCTAACTTTCCCGGATTAGCTATAATGGTTTGAGCATCGATATTATAACTCCAAAAAACGAATGAAAGCAATGCAAATAATAACTTCATTTCTTAAATATTTAAAGTATTATGAATTAAAATCCAGTATTTTGAGGTATACCCAGTAAAATCACATCAGACGATGGAATGGGGGCAACATATCTGTAATCAGGATAAGTTAACTGGCTCGCTTCAGGGACTAATGGATCAGATCGAAGAATCGATTTTTTCCATCTTTTAAGGTCAAATAGTCTTTGGCTTTCAAAAGCAAGTTCCTTTCTACGCTCTTTATAAATAGCATCTAATAAAGCCGCTCCGGTTGCCGTTGTACTTGTAGCTGTAGGATCTGCTCTTTTTCTAATCATATCAAGATACTCCCGGGCATTATCTTCAAAAGCACTCCCTTTATTCCAGTATGCTTCTGCAAGGTTTAAATACAATTCTGATGATCGCAATACTGTAGTAAAATAAGAATTTGCAGGGAACGAGAATCCCGGAATAACACCTAATGGGAATTTAGTGATATACCAATTTGAATTTTTGCGGGTAACCCATTTTTTTCGAGCATCACCAGGTCTTTCGTTGAGTAAATCAGCAATATCATTGCTTGCTGTATATTGTAAATATGGTGGATCCTGAAATTGAAATCCTGCAATTGTTCCTGAAACTTGCTCATTAGGCATAATTTGAAATAACGCTTCGCTGTCCTGGTTTGTAAAAAGCCGATCCGGGTAGTTGTTAATCATTAGCGGTACTTTAACAATGACGTCCTTTGCAAATGTTATTGTAGCGTCATAGTCGTCTTTATACAAATTGACCCGTGATAATAATGCGAATGTTGCATTCCTACTGATCGTATTAGTATTTCCTGTATTCTCTGGAAGTAAATTTGCCGCATCTTGAAGATCATTTATTATTTCCTTATAGACTTCTGCTACACTTGACCTCTTTGAATTAGCATGTTTCCAGTCAAATGATTTTGCATAAATGATTCCAGGATGTATTCCTCCATTGGAATAATTATATGCCTGAGCAAAAATGCAAACAAGTGTATGATGAGCAAAAGCTCTTATAAAAAGGGCCTGTCCTTTTAAATCATTTGATTTTGAAAGGCTCTCATTTTTGAACTCATCTGCTTTTTCTATCGCAAAATTACAATTTGAAATCATTCTGTATAACTGAGAGTAGAGACTATTCATGTTCACATTTGAAGAAGAAGAACCCTCATCAGCTTTCTGGTTCCAGCGATAATACTCTAAATTAGTTGGATTTGTGACAACTGGTTTTATATTGTCGCCTGCCATTTCTGGATAGGTCACATACGTGGCGGTTGCATAATTCCGAAGTAATTGGACATATATACCGTTTAAATATTCACTCAGAGTAGTCAGATTATTAACGTATTCTTCTCTTATCAATAAATTCCCGGGTGGCGTAACCAGAAAGTCTTTCTTACAGGAGTTATTAAACAAGCAAATGCTTATAATGACGATTATTTTTGCTATTCGTTCCATTTTTTTCTTTTTAAAAATTCGTACTTAACCCAACTGAATATGTTCTGCCAAAAGGGTAAGCATTTCCATTGTTTCCTGATACTCTCAAGTTATCTGGGTCACCATCTTTGTACTTTGTGAGGACGCCCAAGTTATTGCCTTGTACAAATATCTTCGCTTTATTTAGTTTGATAAGGGACAATAAATGGCCTGGCAGTTCATAACTTAACTGAATTGTTTGCAACCTTATGAAATCCCCATCCTGTAAATATCTGGTAGACGCCCCTCTGCCACCATCCCTATTGTTATTTATTCTTCGGGGATTAGCTGTAATATCTCCTGGTTTTTTCCAATAGTCTAAAGCAGTTCTGGATTGATTAACATAAGGATAAAAGCCATCTATCAGAAGCGTACTTGATTGTAATTCATTGTATATCTGGAAACCATATTGATAGTACAGTTGAAAACTCATTGATAGATTTTTATACATAAACGTATTGGTAATCATCCCAAACCCATCAGGCTGCGGCTTGCCTACAAATTCTCTTTTTGCTGCGGCTATACTTTCAGTTGCTTTTCCTGTTGAATCGATCCACAAAGGCTTCCCATTACCAGGGTTTACGCCACCCCATTTTTTCAAATAGAAAGAGTTAAAGTTTCTTCCAATTTCGTTAGCAAGGTTCGTACTTGTAACAGCAGTTAAAGGTACATTGGCTTTAACCAATATATTTTTATTTGTACTCCAATTGGCAGACAAATTCCATCTAAAATTCTTATTCCTAATGATATCTGCGTTAATAGATAGCTCAATACCAGTATTTTGTATATCTCCAATGTTATCTGATACTGTTGTGTATCCAGTACTGTAAGGTAATTGAATGCTATATACAAGGTCAGAGGTCTTCTTTTTATAAAGATCTGCTACGAGACTGACTCTTTGTTTAAAAAAAAATGCTTCAAATCCAGCATTCCAGGAAAAGGTACTTTCCCATTTAATATTTGGATTACCGGGCGTGTTAGATCCAAATACTGCCGTTTGATCACGATAAGTGTATGGTGTTAAAATTTCATATTTTGTTGAAGAGCTAATTGCTCCGGAGTTCCCTGCAATCCCAATACTCCCTCTTATCTTCAAAAAGCTTATATAATCTGTGAAATTTTGAAAAAAAGATTCTTGCGTAGGTACCCATGCACCCCCAATCGACCAGTAATTCCCCCACTGTTCACCATCCCCAAATTTTGAGGAGCCATCTCTGCGGATACTTGCTGAAAATAAATACCTGTTATCATATCCATAATTTAAATTTCCAAATTGAGAAAGTAAAGTTTGTTTTCTATTAGTTCCATTTAAACTCCTCATAGTATATCCCGGACTGCCGATATCGTCATATCCGTAGAATGTGGTTTTGTCTCCTCGAACTTCACCAACTAACGATTTATCCGTTATAACCTGAGCCTCCTGACCAGCTAGAATGTTTATTGAATGTTTATTTAAGAATACATTATTATATACAAGAGTATTCGTGTTAATTAAATTAGCTCTATTAATATAATTTTCCTGAATCGAACCAGACATTTCAGTTCCTTCAAATTGAATAAATCTTGGATCAATTTTCTCTTTGGTTTCTGAAGATGTGAAATCAATTCCAACCAAAGAATTAAAGGTGAAATGTTTCAAGAACCGAATATTCCCATTTAGACTAGAAAGACCGCGATATGTAGTAATCCTATTTAAATTATTTTCTAAAACAGCCGCAGGATTTTGATTGCTCACTGCCCCGGTAATAGATCCATTTGGATAATTAAAGATGTAATTTCCGTTTTGATCCCTTACAGGGTTAAGTGGTGACATCACATAAATCCCTGCATACGTAGCGGTAGATTCTACCGCATTTGTGTAATCTTGAACATTATAGGAAAGCATCGTGTTAGTAGAAAGTTTTAACCATGACACAGGTTGCATTTCAAAATTTATTCGAAATGTATTTCTATCATATCCCGTGTTTTTAACGATACCGTCCTGCTTTGTGTTTTCAAGATTTACATAAAAATTTGACTTTTCACTTCCTCCTGAAGCCGAAATCTGTGTTGAATTAGTAAGTGCATTTTTTACGTAAAGCTCTTTTCGCCAATTTGGTCCGGGATAAAAACTTGTATCAACACCACTGATTTTATATGGGAACTTAGAGAACAGATCTTTTTTTATAGCATCGTCTGTCCATAATCCTGGGTCGCTGTTTTTGTAACCATCATATAACATTGCTAAGTACTCAGCTTGATTGACAGGATCCACCTTTTGACTATAAGAAGCAATATCTGTTTGATGTCTCAATTGAAAGACTGTTTTTCCTTGTTTTCCTCTTTTTGTAGTAACAAGTATAACACCGTTACTTGCTTTAGAGCCATATAATGCAATAGCAGAAGCATCCTTTAATACGCTGATAGACTCGATATCGCCTGGATTTAATTGAGCAAGAGGATTACTAATTGGAGTATCGGAAGATCCAACAGTAATTTGTAAATGATCCTGGGTTACAGGGATGCCATCAACAATAATTAACGGATTCCTAACAGTAGATCCAGATCTTGGTTCTGTGCCAGTAGATATACCCCTCATTACCATATTACTTATTCCACCTCCGGGTTGTCCGGTTCCATTGGTAATGAGCATTCCAGGTACAAGTCCCTGTAAACTTTTATCAAAACTTCTATTTGGTAAAGACTGTATCTGATCACCCTTTATAATAGTTACCGCACCAGTAAATGCCTGCAAGGTAGTTTTCCCATAAGCTACAACTACCTCTTCCAGCTCCTTGGAAACGGGTTCCATCTTTATCCCCGTAAATTGCCCCTTAGCTGGTAACTCTTTCGCTTTATACCCAATCATTCTGAATTCTATCGCCGCATCATCATCTACACCAGCCAGATAAAACTTACCTGAATTATCAGTAAAAGTCGCCTTATTCGTCCCTTTCACCCGAACAGTAACTCCAGCTAGTGGTAATCCCTTCTCATCCAATACCAACCCAGAAATATCAAGAGGAGGAGTAAAAGCATCCACCACCCTATCCAGAAAGGAAGGCGCTTCTTTTTTAGAGACAATCACAGCCTTTTTATTGATGATGTATTCGAGCGGCTGGTTTGTAAATAGCTGGTTCAGCACATCTTTCAACTCCGCATTCTCCACCTTTATGCTCACCCGCTTAGCGTCCTTCAACGTTTCAGAGGTGAATAGAAAATCGTAGCCCGTCTGATTTCTGATCTCGTTAAAGACTTCGGTTAACCTGGCATTGCTGGAAGATAAAGTTACTTTTTGTGCAAAGCCAGCTGCGCTGACTTGTAGGATGACTGCAAAAATAATGAATGTGGTGATTTTCATAATCAGCAGGATTTTATGCAGGCACCCACCATGGGCACCGCACTTTCTTGTATTATTTGTATACATTTACATATTCTGTTTAGTTTGTTTATGGTTGTTTCAGAGCAATATTTTACAGGCAAACAGACAATTTCCAGGGGTGTGTCCAGCACTCCTGGTTTATATCGGTTTACCGTTTAGTAGGTCTACTTCATCACGGTAACCCTCCTCCCTTCGATTTTGAAATGAACACCTTTTGTTTGTTCCAGCATTTCCAGTACTTCGCTGATATTTTTGAACCTTGAAATGGTACCGTAAAACCCTACAGTTGGCACTTCATCGCTAAACTTGACTTCTATGTTGTACCATCTGCTCAGTTTAGACATAATGCTGGCTATGTCTTCGTTGTTAAATCTGAAGTAGCCGTTTTTCCAGGCCACTGTTTCTTCTGTGTTGGCAGGGGATACTTTTAAACTGTTATTGGCGAGGATACTTTGCTGACCGGGCTTTAGGATAGTTTCGTTATTCTTGCCTGTGCTGACTTTTACACTTCCCTCAAGCAAAGTCGTCCGTACCTGACCATGATCTTTATAAGCATTGATATTGAAATGCGTACCCAGCACTTCTACTTTCTGTTTATCTGTTTCTACCACAAAAGGATGCATTTTATCCCTTGCAATCTCAAAATATGCTTCACCCCTTAAGGTTACATTTCGTTTATCCCGGTTGACAAAACTGGCCGGGTATTTCAGTGAAGATTCCGCATTTAGCCAAACGATACTTCCATCTGGCAGGCCTACGCGATAAGTTTCACCTTTGGCCGTTGACAGTGTATGGTAATCATCTGTAGCCCCTAAAGCAGAAAGCGGCGGATAGACCGTGTAACCCAGAGTACCCTCTGTTTTTGCAACATTCGGCCCAGCCTGCTTCTCTAGTTCTTCATTGGAAACACTCGACAAAACGATTTTTTTACCATTTGCGAGGGTAAGTGTAGCGCTTTGTTTACCGGGGGCTATATCCTGACCTACAACCTGTGCTGAATTCAGTTCAGTATCAGGATGACGGGGAGCAAAGAAAAACCAGACACCGATACCTGAAATCAAAAGAATAGAAGCCGCAGCAGCGATGCGAAGCCAGAGCCTCCTTGTTTTTTCTACTATCGGCAGCCGCTTGCCCAGCTTCTCCAGTTCTTCTTCTATCTCCGCTTCTGAAAGGTCCCTCTCCTTAAATTCACCAAACAACATCCAATTTTCTACAAGCGCTTTTTCTTCTGCTGAAAGCGTGCCTTCGCGGAATTTTTTAAGCAGCTCTTCCAGGTCTTTATCGTTCATAGCATCCATCCTTTTAGGGTATTTATGCTATTAGACAGGAAGCTGAACCACTAGGGTTAAAAAAATCTGAAAATAGTTTTAGATTATGGCATTTACTGTCAGTTTACAAAAATTGTTACGCTCATTTTTGATATTCCTCAATGTCATTCAAAAACTCCATTGCCGCACTCAATTTCTTCCCGCCAAAACTTTCCATAAAGCTCCTGACCCATTTACGGTGAATGTTTTTGTGAGTTAAAGTTTTGAATAAATAAACAGAACCTGCAACAAAAACAGCAACAATGCTAAGGTTGATCAGCCAAAACGTTGTTCCGCCATGGTCCACCAAATCCTGGTTATACCAGAAGGTACAATAAAGCGGGGCCTGCAATACCAATATCCTGCCCACATTATTTAGTGAAGCTTGTATGGTTGCTAATTTTTTCTGCGCCGCAGTAACGCTGTCGGTAATATTCATCTGGTCCAGTATAGCCAGGTGTCTGATATAGGCAGCTACAGCGAATATGTTAAATAAGGCAATTAACCCAACAGAAATGACGAAATAAATATTATGCAAGGTATTTACCACCAAAAACACCAGGATCAATATCCAAATTATGCCGCCAACTACGCCAAAAATCTGGTTTCTGCGAAATGAACTGATTCGATCTTCCGCCTTTTGGGTTTGCAGCTCGCGGATGATCTTATAATTGAGCTGCAAGTTTTTTTCAAGCTTTAGATCGTACTCATGCCATAATTGTTTGATTGTTGCTTCTTCCATTTTTTTAATCTTTAATTGTTGAAAATCTTTGTTTCAATTGTTCCTTAATGCGGTTGATTTTTGTACGGATATTGGCTTCAGACAATCCCAGTATTTCGGCCATTTCCTTCCCGCTCTTTTCTTCCAGGTAGAGTAACATCAGCGCCCTGTCCAGCTCTTTTAATTCATTAATGAATTGTTGCAGCAAATTCAGGTTGGTCCCATCGGCTTCTTCAGCAGCGCTAAAATCCATCAGGTTTTCCGGCCATGGAACAATCAGCTGATTTTTGTTCTTTTCTTTCCGGTAGGAACTGATGGCTACATTTAATGCAACCCGGTACATCCAGGTAGACAGTTTGCTGCGTTCATCAAACCCTGGGAAAGCCCGCCACAGTTGGAAGATAATTTCCTGTACCAGGTCGTTTTTATCTTCCTGGTCTTTCTTGAATGATTTAGCGATCTTATAAATGATCCCTTTATGCTGTTCAATGACGTCCAGAAATAATTTCTCTTGTTGATCGCTACGCATTTAATACAATTGATGTTTACCAATTATTCGTTTGGAGGTGCTAAATGTTACACGATATACACTTTTTTTACTGTTACAGTTACATTAATTTTTCAACTACCTGTAGCGAACTGAGCAGGAACGGCGTCTATCCAAGTATAAATGAGTTATAGCATTAAAAACTTTTAGCGGCAATTAATTTTATTTAAATATCTTAGACATATGAAACGACTCTCACCTTTTCTCTTGCTCAGCTTGCTGACGCTCCTCCAGTCATGCGTAGATAACAATTTGCCGACCAAATATTCATCTCAGCATACAAGCCCGTACTTATGGACAGGGAATCTCTGGAACGGTCCATCAAGTGGCAACCCCCCGCTGAAATCAAATCGCCAGCCAAGATCTATTACAAAGACAATTACATACTGATCAGTGAGCGCTATAAAGGTGTACACATCGTAGACAATGCTGACCCTAAAAACCCGGTAATCAAAGGTTATATCAGCGTGCCCGGCTGTGTGGATATGTCGATAAAGGAAAGTACACTGTACGTAGACAATGCGGTAGACCTGGTAGCTATAGACCTGAGCAAAATTGCCGCTGGACAAATTGAGGTAAAAAAGCGTATTAAGGAAACTTTTCCGGAACTGGTACCTCCTGATGGCATGGGTATACCCTTTAGATATACAAAAGCCAACCGGCCGAAAAATTCTGTTATCGTAAACTGGGTAAAAAAATAAGCTATGAGATCACTGATTAAATATACGGCCGTAGCTGCTTTGCTTGCTCTGGCATCATCCTGTTCAAAAAACAATTCTGCACAATCTGATTCTTTCACCGGCGGGACAGGAATGGGTGGATCAATGGCCCGCTTCACCATTACCAATGACCATCTTTATACCGTTTCCGATACTAAGATGTCAGTTTTTGACATTAGCACAGCAAGTAACCCGGTTCATAAAAACGCGCTGGAAATTGGCTGGGGCGTAGAGACGATCTTCCCGATGGGTGATAAACTTTTCATAGGTACACAAACCGGGATGAAGATCATGAATGTGAGCAATCCGATTGATCCTCAAAAGATATCAGAATACCAGCACTTCAGGAGTTGCGATCCGGTGGTAGCCAATGATAAATATGCATATGTGACTTTGCGTACTGACAATCTCTGTACCAGAGGCACAAACGAGTTGCAGATCATCGACATCGCTGACATGGCAAAGCCCGTGATGGTAAAAAACTATCCCATGAGCAAGCCACAAGGCCTGGCACTGGATGGCAATAATCTGTTTGTCTGCGACAACATCATTAAATGGTACGATGTCACCGATCCGAAAGTACTGGTACTTAAAAACACTTCTATGATAGAGGGCACAGACCTGATAGCCCACAACGGGGTATTGATGGTGATAGGCCCGGGTGGATTGTCGCAATACAGTTATAACACCGGAGAACTTAAATTACTCAGCAGGATACCAACTACATTATGAGCTACTATCAAAGAACCTGCTTAGCAGTTTTGGCATTCTTATGCCTGGAAATATCTGTAAATACTGGGACTGCAGTTGCGCAGGTGCAGACTGGAAAAACCGATAAAACAAATACCGACAGCATACCTCAGAAAATATCATTAAGCGTAGCGGTACAACCATTTTTCTTGCTTAGCAATGCCGGAAAGATCGATGTAGAATTACAGCCGGCAGGAAGTAAATTTGGCTATGTATTGACCGCCGAAGTGTATGGTGGACGTGTAAAAGACAGAAGTATCTTTTCCGAGATAGAAGATGATGCGCCCTATGACAAAATAAGTGGTGCAGGAATAGGTATCTCGCAAAAATATAGGTTTAAAGATAAGCGGTCAAGCCCGTATATAGCATACGGGTTAACCTATAGGTATCAGGAAATAGCCATTGAGACGGAAGGCTTTTATCAATACCAGGAAAACGGGTTAACCTACTATGATTATGGCCCGATAGGGAAAAACCTGGTCATCAGCAGCGGGCTGGCAAGTGCGGTGTTCGGCTATCAAAAAATAGCAGATGATTTTGTATATGATCTCTATTTTGGCTTTGGATATAAAGCACAGCTAAAGAATACTGATTTTGATGACCTTAGACAATATGATAAATATCAATACTCACATGCATACAAGGGCCCTGTCATGCTGCTAGGGTTTAAAATAGGCTTCCAGTTTCAGTAAGAGTTACCTTCCAGTTTTCAGTAAAATCAGCTTTCAGTTTTCAGTAAGGGTCAACCATCGGGCTGAATTTTTACCCTGTCGCAATCACCCCCTCAATATGTCGTCTTCACGAGTTTCCCAGCCAACAATGACAAGCTAATTTTGTTATACACTAGTCCAGTTGTTATAACAATCTACTTGAATCATCAATATGAAAACAATTATTTATCTCGCTGCTTCCGCCAATGGCCTGATCAGCAACAGCAAAAACGTACCAGATTGGTTGTCAGACGAATTCTCACAGGGCTTTATGGACATAAGCCAGCGCACACAGGCCGTCATCATGGGGAAAACAACTTACAACTTCCTTGCTCCCGATTACCTGCCACTAAAAGAAGGCGGTTCGCTCGTAGTCCTGACGCACGATACCAAGGCCACCCCTGCCCAGCCCAATGTGTTGTTTACTGATGCTAGTCCGGAAGAGATCATAACCCAGCTTGCCGCTAAGGGGCACACCGAAGCGGTAATTATCGGCGGCACGCAGACAGTAAGTGAGTTTTTTAAAGCTGGCCTGGTCAATGAAATCATATTGATCGTAGAACCGGTATTGTTTGGCAGTGGATTACTCTTGTTTAAAGACGTAGAATCTGACTACCAATTGTCTCTACTTGAAGTGAAAAAGCTAAACGACAATACGGTTAAATTGCACTATGAAGTAAAGGGGTTATAAAGCAACAATCTCTTCAATTGAAAGACCTGTAGCTTCAGCAATGATTTTAATGTCAATACCTTTAGTTTTGAAGTTTTTGGCAATCTCCTTTTTCTCAGCTATAGCCTTTAACCGTTCTTCTTCACGCGCGCTTTCCTGGGCTTCTTTTATTTCATAATCAATAACGTTTTGATTTACCCATTCCCTCTGTTGTTCTGTTCTGTACATTGTCCTGTCTCCGATATTAAGGTTGAAAACCACTTTCAATATCCCCGTAAATTACTCTTGGTTCATTAATAATAAACGAATCACCAAATTCACTGAAGTACGATAAAAATCCTGCGGGGCTTAATATAGGAATGTTCTCGTAAGGGTTTAAGATTAGTAAGTCTTTATCTCCTGTAATTATACAAGATGCATTCGCCGCAACTGCAAGCGCAAGAAATTTATCGTCGTCAGGATCTCGGCAAATGGGTGTATTTTCTTTGACGATGAAAAACTCTACGTAAGTTTTCATCTCAACAACATCAACGTATCTTCTATTGTAAGATAAATATTTTTCGAACTTATTACGCGTAAAACTTAATTCAAATTCCTTGAATGTTTCTAAAGTACAAGCAATAACACCGATTTGCCTGGCTAAATTCAAGGCTTTATAGCTTACCGGGTTTGCGAGAATATGAGCACTGATTAAGGTATTTGTATCAAAAATAAAATACCGATTAATCATCAGCTTCCACTAACAGCTTTTCAAGTATTTCTTCCGTCAGTCCGTTTCTAGCTGCTTCTTCCTGCGATCTTTTCATATTTAGAATGGTCTCAGGTAACCTTGCAAGATTTCGTTGATAGTGTTGCCAGGCTTCATTTTCATCCGGACGGGCATAGCCTTTCGGGTATTTCAACTCCCTTGCTACAATTTTGGTTACCCGGTCTCGTACTTCCTGGCAACTCATCTTCCAATTTCTCGCAACAACATCATCCACTTCGATTACAATGCGTTTCATACCGTTCGTTTTATAAATAATAAGTTAATGCAAATATACAGACAACAACTTAAACAACCAATAATTTCACAATAATTAATATTTTGTAATATTTAGCAGAATATTGCATAGTTAACCAGAATTTTGAGACTTAATTTAGTTATTGAGCGTCTTTCCACTCCTGTGAATAATAAAGAAACTATTCTTTATATTTATAACATCATTTAACCAATGTTTGTATGAAAACCCTATTAACGCTCCTCCTCACTGCATGCTCTGCAGCCACATTTTCACAACAGATCAACGTTCCTAAAAACAAGGAATTTGAAATTAAAACCACTACCAAAGATGCCGGCACTTTTAAAAGTGATGAACAGTATACCTATGCATTTAAATCGCTGGGGAAAAATGCAGGGGGCAATACTGTATTTGAATGCAAAATCGTAAAGGTACTGATCCGGGATCAAAATGTACCCGGTGGCACACTCCTGAATACCGATTCTGTTAAAAAAACAAATTTTTATTCGACTGCTGTATTGCTGCCACTTGCCATGCTGAACCAGCCTTTTAAGATAACGGTGAGTCCTAAAGGCAAAGTAATCGAGGTATCAGACAGAATTGAATACTTAAAAAAGAAAATGGCGGAATGGCAGATAGACAAGCAGATCGGCGAACAAACTTTTGGCAATGCCGGCGGAGATTTTGAATCCCGCCTGCAAAATTTATTCCTGGAGCTTCCTGATCAAAAGATTAGCCTTTCGTCTGAATGGAAGACGAAAAATTCTGACGTTCCATTTAAAGTAACAAGCAGTAAAGGAACCAGTTTGGTCATCAATTCCAGCATTACTCAGAAAAATGGTACGATCACAGAGCGTAAATATATGATCGATACACAGACAGGCATGGTCGAAAGCGCGATCAGCACTACCAAAGGAACTTACGATTCCGGGAATTCGCAAGGGATGCCTCCTAAAATAAAATCTGACCAAACACAGACCCAAAAGCTTGGAGGCCGCCTGACAAGGCCGCAAACAGATTCAGCATGGGTAAACATGGCGGTGAAAATGAGCTTCTGGAGCGAATCTCTCAAAAAAGGCACCGTTTATGACTCGGTAAAGGTTTATCAATTGCTGAAGGACGATAAGAACAAACGCTTTGCGAATGACCCGTATTTCCTGATCAACAGATTGGATGCGGTACAGCGCCTGGATGGTCAGAAATCTCATGAGGAGTACTCCAAACTATTGATAGACATACCAAATGAAGTGATCAGGAACAACTCCAGTCACCTGCACAACAAAATGGGCACGGCACTAAGCGAGCGTGGGGCAGCTGAAGCATACGAAGTGAGTAAATACGCCATAAAAACCAGCTCTTTTGATGACTGGATACAGCATTCTTTTGCACAGGGATTTTTAGTGTATGACCTGAATGATGCCGGTGAAACGGCCAGACGCAAAGAACACTATGAACTGGCAGAACTTTTTCACAATACAAAAGACCCACTATACCAACTAAAAACAAATCCTTTGTACCTATGGGCTAAAGCAAGAACTGAAAAGGAAAATATACCTCTGCTGTTGTCGACGACCACTGCTTTTGAAAAAATGAGCGATGAGGAAATGAAAAGCGGCAATGGCAGCAGGTATGCTCTATTGGTATACAAGATGCTTCTGGACGCAAAAAAAACAGTTGAGGCCGATAGCTTACTGAACAAAACAATCGCCAGGACAGAAAGGTATGCTGCTGATACTTTGAATGTAAACCGGTATGCAGAGCAGAACATGCTCGCAGGCGCTTATTACTTCAAATACAAACAGGCCGAAGCCGCAGGCGCAGCGGATGCAATGAGCTTTTTGTCTAAATCAGCGCAATATTCTCCCAAAACACCCAAAGAAAAGGCTTATTCCAGTTTTTATGACCGGGTATTTATAAAAAACCAGGAAACATACAGACAAGAGTTCATCGATAAACTGATGGCTAACGGGAATGAGCAGCAGGCACTTGCTGTATTTGGTGAACATATCAATGCGGAGCCCGATAACGTACAGGAAATGCAGGAACTGTATACCAGGCGATTTCCAGACAAGGACTTTAACAAGTTTTTTGTAAATAATATACTGGGAAGCTGGAGAGCCGCACCTGCCTTTAAGCTAACCACGATAGACGGAAAAAAGTATTCGCTGGACAGTTTTAAAGGAAAGTGGGTGGTGCTCGACTTTTGGGGTACCTGGTGCGGGCCATGCAGGGCTGAAATGCCGGAAGTTAATAAATTTAGCGGGGAAGTAGCGGCAGGAAAACATGAAGGGGTAGAATTTTTGAGCATCGCTTGCAGTGATAGTGAGAAAAGTGTAAGGGCATATCTGGAAGCCAACAAGTTTACGATACCCGTAGCGGTTTCAGAGGGAGTGGTTGAAAAGGACTTTAAGATCAGAGGCTTCCCTTCCAAAATACTGATCGCCCCTGATGGCAGGATGATGAATGTAGAGTTTGGAAAAAACTGGCAAACTGTATTGAAACAATACAGTAAATTATATGCGGCCAGCCTGTAGATACCTTGTTATATATTCATCAGTATACTCAACACGAGCAGCGGTCCAAACCTTACTTTGAGTATTTTTATGGCATGGTGCATATGACTTTTTACGGTTTCTTCTGAAAGGCCAAGCTCTTCCGCAATCTGTTTCCTGGTATAATTGGTCTTCCTGCTCAGTTCAAAAACCTGCCTCATTTTCTTGGGCAAAGCTGCTATTTCCTGGTCTATCAGTGCAGAAAGTTCATTGTGCCGCAGCAGATGGTCTGTAGTATTGTGCTCCGTTTCATTGTAAAGCTTAAAACTCTCGGTGTATTTGGCACTGACCTGCTTGTGTGCTACAAAGTTGATGATCCGGTTGCGTGTACTGTTATACAAATAAGTCGACAAGGCATATTCCAGTTGCATTTCCTCGTGCTTCATCCATATGCTGAGAAAAAGATCATGAAGCAAATCATTGACTTCTTCTTTGTCGCCAAGACGCTTAAATGCAAAAATGTAAAGGAGTCTTTTGTACCGGTGATAGATCTCAGTATAGGCCGCACGATCGCCCGTCCGTAGCAATTCAGTCAGTTGCCGATCAGTAAATGCGCTATAAGCAGCCATTATAAATAATCCCTCTATACTAAGTTAGTAAAACTGGGCCAATGATAATTATTAATTTCCATTCAGCGTTAAAATATATGATTAACCTTTTGTAAAGGATTTACTTTGCGCATGTCAGTAGATAAATTACCCTTAATGCCAAAAAGCCGGTGTTCGCGACTCTGGCAAAACACCGGCTTTTTAAGTTTACGAAATGCAAGTACAGTTATTTCTTCTGAGCTGCCTTCTCTGCGGCTCCAATAACAACCGCTGCTACTTTTTCAGGCTGCGACATAAATATCACGTGGCTTCCTTTGACCTCTGTCACTCTTGTATTGGAGCGTTTGTACATCGCACGCTGAATTTCGGGAGCAATACTTTTGTCTTCAGTAGCAACCAGGGCATAAGCCGGTTTATCTCTCCATGCGGCGTGGGTGATGGGCGATACAAAACCTTTGGCATAAAAGGCCCCTTGCGAAGCATACATGAAATCCGCTTCCTCTTTGCTGATGTCAGCGCAAAATCCCGCGTGATATTTTGCCTGATCATAGTATACGATGCCTTTATCATCCGGAGGCAGAACACCGTTTTCAGGAACCGGAGGCGCTGTCTGCAGCCATTGCAGGGCAGACTCACCATTGTCAGGCTGAAAAGCAGCGATATATACAAGAGCAGCTACCTTAGGATGGTTCCCAGCTTCGGTAATCACCGCACCTCCCCAGGAATGTCCCACCAATATGGCCGGTCCGTCCTGTTTGTCCAAAGCTACCTGGGTTGCCTTTACATCATCTTCCAGCGAAGTCAATGGGTTTTGCACGACAGTCACATGATATCCTTTTTTTGTAAGCACGGTATAAAGCGCTTTATATCCCGACCCGTCTGCAAAAGCGCCGTGAACAAGCACTACATTTTTAACCGATTGAGCTTGAGCTTGATTTACCTGACCAGCAATTGTAGTTAATACTACTGTTGTAGCTAAAACGCCACCTTTGATTTTGTTTTTTAGATTTAGAGTTTTCATTTTCTTTGCTGTTGATGTTTTGTTTGTGTCAACGATACAAAGATGGCCTGAAACAGAGGCCGGAATAATAGGGATTATTCCCCAGAGATTGTAATTTTTTCCCTTTCCGTTTTTTCCTTCTTGTTTCTATAGGCAAGAGGCGGATAAGAAGTATGTCTTTTGAAGAAATTGCAGAAATAGGCCGGATCTTCAAAGCCCAGCTCATAGGTAATCTCCTTGACAGATTTGTCTGTATAGTACAAAAGACGCTTTGCTTCAATAATGATGCGTTCCTGGATCATCTGAATCGGACTTTTCTGGTTGAACAAGGCGAAAAGGTTTGAAAGGGTCTTTGGTGACTTATTGAGCTTCTGTGCATAGAAATTGACCGAATGCTCATTGTGAAAATTACCTTCTACCAGGAGATTGAATTTTCGGATCATGTTGAACCTTTCGTTATTTTGCCGCTGGTCAGGAATATATTCAGATTTGGCCAGTTGAGTCACTGTAATGATCAGTCTTTTCAGCAGCATCACCAGCATATCATTCTGTACATTGTCCGGTGTGTTCATTTCAGAAACAAACATATTGAGCAGCAATTCCATCTTTTGCTGCGAAGCATCATCCAGCTTAATAAACAGATTTGTGCCGAGCCCAAACAGAAATCCAACGCAGCTCACTTCCGAGTCATGGTCAATGATGCAATAAAATTCCCTGTTAAACTGCCAGGCTGTCAAATCCGAGGTTCGTTCAAAGGAAAAAGACTGATTGAACATCAATGGCAGTATAGTTTGATGCGGAAAAACAATTGGCTCCCCGTCAATGGTAACGGTTTGCTGCTCCCCGCGGTTCCAGACCATTGAGAAATATTTATTAGCGCCATCCCTGCCATAAAAAAAACGGTCGAAATATTGGCCGTCGTTCAGCAGCAGCAGATGACCACCAGAAGTCGCGTCTGTAAGCGATAGTTTCATTTTTCAGCTGACAATTCACAAGCAAAGCTAGTAATAACGGCTCTATTTTTCATTGAAAAGTGTTGGCTCTGTTTTTCTTTTAACACAAAAGAGCCCTGCTCAAATTGAACAGGGCTCTTTTGTTTAATATCTTTTTTTCGTTCTAAAGGACATTAACTTCGAAACCGCCGTAACTGAGCATTTCGGCATTGTGCGAAACAATCAGGTTGAGTTCCAGCCTTTCGATCAGGTCCTTCGCCTGGACTATGTTTCTGTGCATGTCGTTAATGCCTCTGATTTCAATTCCCTTCGCCATCAGTTTAAATTTGTTCGGCTCAAACTTCTCAATGAATTTTTGCAGATCTGAGTTGACCTGAATCGCTGTTTTTTTCATATTAAATCCTTAATTCACTAGTTGGGGACAAAGAAAGTCTATTGGTTTTAAATTAAAGGGCGAATCATGTTATGTTATTAATCAGGATAATATGTATTGATTATTTAACATTGGTTTAATAAAAGGGCTCTAGCTTTGCATCATAAATATTTGGTTAGTATTTATAGGTTTAGTTGATAATAAAAAGCCGTGATGGATGTCAGGGCTTTTTGTAATAGATTTTAAATATGAAAGTAAACACCGTTTTAATTGTTATTATGGTAATCGCTTTAATAGCGCCGATCGTCTATTTGTTCCGGAATATTCAGACCATAAATCGGTCCTCAGAAGACGAGATGCTCTGGATTTAAAAAAGGCAGGTTTTCAAACCTGCCTGATGATTAAATACAATATTCTTTGCAATCCTGTTATTCGATTTTTCTAACGTCCAGCGCAGCATTTCGGATAATCGCTTCATCCCTGCCAAATTTTCCTGCATCATGGTCCTTGCTGTAGCCCTTGTAAATCAGAAAATAGCTGCTTCCCGGCTGCACCGTCAAATCTCTCCGGGCAGTTATATTTAAGGAATCGCTTCCATTAAACAACCTGAGACGCAAAAGCGAATCTTTAGGCATGTCATATTCTATATAATCTGAAATTTTACGATAAGACATATTTTGAAATTTACCGGCCTGCAATACTGTGTTGATGTGCAGGTTTAATGAATCTGCATCCGGGCTGAGCTGTATAAAACGGAAGCGAATCTTTCCGGCCTGTGCTCTGTCCAGATGCGTAACTGCTGTAGTCTTGTAATTGCCCGCGCTATCAGATAAAAAATAGGTATTGTGGTTATTCTTCATCACCTGCATATTAAAGGAGAACAAAATCGGCGAAGCCAGGCCGTCAGCATGCAGGTCTGATTGATAAACACCTGCACTATAATCTTCAAATACCATCCAGGGAACAGCGTTTAGATTGCTGGTTCCGGGAAATTCATGGATTACCCCTGATCCTCCCTGGAAAAAAGGCAGCAGGTTGCCGACCAGCGGAGCGCTATGCTGACCACTCTGTAAACTAAGCGGCAAAACAATTTTTACAGTTGTTTTAGCCGCGGTAAGAACCGAATCAATTTTATTGGAGGCATTATAAAAGCTTACCTTTGCAGTTTCACTGCCTTCGCTGTTAAATTCAGTTTTGTGACAAGCTGCCAAGCAGATAAGCACAACTGATAAAACAGTTAAATGTATATTCTTAAACATATCTTAAGGTTTTTTAATCACGTAAATTTTTAAAGGATCATACTGGGTAGTAGCACCCACGCCAGTCTTATAGTGCTTGCCGAAATAGATATTATTGTTACGGTCAAAGCCTATGAAGAACGTACTGCTGCCATTTTTAGGTCTAAAATTCACCCATTTGGCTGGTCCGGTACCTTTATCCTGACCGGCAACTACGAGATTATCAGGTGGCATTAGCCCTTTTTCTGTACCTGCAAACACGTATGCGTTATTTTTTATTGCATCGACGCCTAAAACAGATAGCCTCAAAGCAGTAGTTGGAAACAGGATTATATTATTATTGGACAAAACTGCGTAGGCCGGGAAATTATTTGATCCCCCACCAAATCCTCCAGATCCAAAGCTAAGGGAAGGTGTATTTGGCAATCCGGTTATAGTGCTTTGGTCCTGCCCTGAAAAACTGAAGGGGCCTTCAAAGCTTGACAATATGGACTGTGATTCCAGGTCATCAAGCGTGGTCTTTTCAATACTCAGGCCTGTGGTCTGGTACAAAGTCCTGTTATCAGTCCCTAACTGATAGTCAGCAGAAATATTCTTTATGGCACTTGCAGGAACCGGCCTAGTGGTATTGGCCCTGAATAATGACCTTAGATTTCCGTTCCTGATCTGAACAAAATTCCCCATACCGTTATTCACTGAACCTCCCGCTTTAAGTGCATTGAACCAGGTACCCGCATTGATTGAATCACGCCCTACATAATATTCAGGATCTTTAAACATCGGAAGTTTAATGTTACTTTTAGGCGTAATGCTGGTATTGTAAACTTGATTGATGGCATACAAAGTACCGTCGACCGTCAGTTTCAAGTTTGTAAGCGCCATTTTAACATCAGACGTACTGCCCTGTGCCGGAAGATAATTCAGTGTCGGATCATAGAGTATATCTGTCAGATTGGCTGCACGCTTATAAAAAGACCTTAACCGCTGAAAGACAGAGCGGTTAAGCACTGTGATCTGATTGCCGGGAAGATCCATTCTGCATAGTCTCGTAAAATAATAGTTGCCGTTGTCCGGCCCTGGCTCTGTTACTGATGCCGAGA
>NZ_DATHGC010000080.1:0-5490 GCF_035317785.1 Pedobacter sp.
AAGTAGGCGTACCTGCAAGTACCGAAAAACGTGAAGTGGTGGACAACAGCTGGAGTGTTTCTGAGCTTATGTTCTTTAGCGATCTGGCAGGTCAGGCGACTTACCAGGACCATCCGTTGCACCTCGAATTTATCAAGAACTGCAGCCCGCTTTGGTCTAAAGTACTTGTTTACGATGCTGTTGAGGCTTAATTAATAATAAATAGATATGTATAAGATCTTACAAAGCGCCCATTCAGGCTGGCGCTACATTGTTCTCATTTTATTGGTACTGGCTTTTGTACAGGCGCTTGCGGGCTGGTTTGGTAAAAAACCGTATACGGAGGGCAACAGAAAATTAAATGTGTTTGCGTTAATCTCTGCCCATATTCAACTGGTATTTGGTCTGTTGCTTTATTTCCTGGGAGATTGGTTTAAGGCAGACAGTTCGGTGGCCCTGACACGATACTGGAAAATGGAACACATCGGAATGATGGTTTTTGCGATCATTTTGATCACAGTAGGTAATGCGAGATCAAAACGTATTGAAGCGGGTTCCGCAAAGCACCGGACCATAGCGCTCTACTTTGGACTGGCGCTTCTGGTGATTGTTGTTGCGATCATACAGATGACCAAGGCTGATCCAACACGTTCATTCTTTGGTGTTTCATAAATTTTACAATTTAATTTTGCTTTGTAGTATTTATTTATATTTTTGTGACGCATGATTAACAATATACATACCTGGCAATGGCGCAGTACTTCTGAAAAGAGTCTAGTCGTATCCTTGTGTACTTTATAGTTTATCAACCTAAACCAACCACATTGAAAACCCGACGTAGACCACACGCCGGGTTTTTGCTTTTAATACTAATTTAAAATGAATCATTACATCATTAACACCACTTATAAAAAGAGACTTGCCGATACTACCACTCCGGTGAGTATTTATCTGCGCCTGAGGGATGTATTTCCAAATACCCTGCTGCTGGAAAGTTCCGACTACCATAGCCGGGAGAACTCAGTAAGTTATGTATGCGCCGAACCGGTAGCGGGTATTGTACTGCAAAACGGCGTGCTGTCTGCTTATTTCCCTGATGGAAAGAAAGAAGAGAAAAAGGATTTTGTACTTACCGGGGAGATAGATGCTTTTAAAGCGCGCTTTACACCGGATAAACTGGAAGACAAACGGTACATCAGCAGCGGTTTATTCGGATATTTTACCTGGAATGCGGTACAGCACTTTGAAGACATCACTTTTTCTTCTACGTCACCAAAAGATGAAGAAATCCCTTTGATGCAATACCACATTTACAGGTACATTATCGCTATCGATCACTTTAGAAATGAAGTGACCTTATTTAAAAATACCTTCAACGGGGATGAAAATACGGATCTGGAAAAGATAGAATACATCATTCAAAACAAAAACTTCCCTGAGTATAGCTTTAAGCCCAATGGAGAAGAAAAGTCTAACCTGACCAATGAGGACTTTATGGAGATGGTGGAGAAAATGAAAAAGCACATTCTTAGAGGCGATGTTTTCCAGATTGTTCCGTCAAGAGCCTTTAAACAGGGTTTTCTTGGTGATGAGTTTAATGTTTACCGCTGCCTGCGGTCTATAAATCCTTCGCCGTACCTTTTTTATTTTGATTATGGCAGTTTCAAATTGTTTGGTTCATCGCCCGAGGCCCAGATCACGATCAAGAACAATGTAGCCAATATATTCCCTATAGCAGGAACCTTTAAGCGTACAGGGAACGACGAAGAGGATGCCGAACAGGCCAGAAAACTGGAACAGGACCCTAAGGAAAGTGCCGAGCACGTCATGCTTGTAGACCTGGCCCGCAATGACCTGAGCAGACATTGCAGCGGAGTGGAGGTAAAATCATTTAAAGAGGTTCAGTATTATTCGCACCTGATTCACCTGGTATCTAAGGTGAGTGGTAAGCTGCAGGAAAATGTACCGGCTTTTAAAGTGGTGGCAGATACCTATCCGGCAGGAACACTGAGCGGAGCGCCTAAATACAGGGCGATGCAGCTGATCGATGAATATGAGGGACTGGGCAGGAATTTTTATGCCGGGGCACTGGGCTATATGGGGTTCAATGATGAGTTTAACCACTGCATCATGATCCGGACTTTTATGAGCAAGAACAATGAGCTGCATTACAGGGCCGGCGCGGGCATAGTGGCCGATAGTGTGCCTGTAAACGAACTGAACGAGGTCAATAACAAGATTGCCGCATTGCGTAAAGCGATTGAAATGGCTACAGAGATATAAAAATGAAAAGCAATAATAGTACGCAGAAAAAAGTTTTGGTGATAGACAATTACGATTCGTTTACTTACAACCTGGTGCATTTAGTGAATGAGCTGGACCGGGATGTTGAAGTATGGAGGAACGATAAGTTTGCGCTGGAGGATGTGGATCAGTTTGATAAAATATTGTTATCACCCGGTCCGGGAATACCTGAAGAGGCCGGATTGCTGCTGGATGTGATCAGGACCTATGCGCCTGCAAAGAGTATTTTTGGAGTGTGCCTTGGCCAGCAGGCAATAGCGGAAGCATTTGGCGGTAGTTTGCTGAACCTGGGCAGGCCGATGCATGGCATTGCGACACCCATTGATGTGCTGGACCAGGATGAGCTGATCTTCAAAGATTGCCCGGCCGTGATCAAAGTGGGCCGGTACCACTCCTGGGTGGTGAGTGCAGAAGGATTGCCGGATTGCTTTACAGTGACGGCTACAGACAGCACCAATGAGATCATGGCCTTGAGACACAATAAGTTTGATGTAAGGGGGGTCCAGTTTCACCCGGAAAGCGTGCTGACTGAATATGGTAAGCAAATGATGAAGAACTGGTTAGAAAGCTAGAGATGAATATTTTAGATAAGATTGTACTTCGGAAGAAAGTGGAGGTAGCCCAGGCTAAGCAGCAGGTAACGGTAAAAGAGCTGGAAAGTGCGGCTAATTTTGAGCGTATGCCGCACTCGTTTAAAGACTTTTTGCTGGATAAACAGCGTACCGGTATCATTGCGGAGTTCAAGCGCAGGTCGCCTTCAAAAGGGGTGATCAATGACCAGGTAAGTGTAGCTGATGTAACGGCAGCTTATGCTGCAGCGGGGGCCTCAGCGTTGTCTGTTTTAACGGATACGGATTTTTTTGGCGGACACCCCAGGGATCTTTTGGAAGCAAGGGCGCACAACGATATCCCGGTATTGAGAAAGGACTTTATGATCGACGAATACCAGATCCTGGAAGCAAAGGCCTGGGGTGCAGACATCGTTCTGCTGATCGCAGCAATATTAACCCCTCAGGAGATCGTAAACTTGTCAGGCATGGCGAAAAGTCTTGGATTGAATGTATTGCTGGAGGTGCACAACCAGGAAGAACTGGAACGGAGCATATGCAGGGACCTGGATGCTATTGGTATAAACAACAGGGACCTGGCTGATTTTACCGTCAATATCCAGACTTCTTTTGACCTGGTCAACCAGATCCCTAATGACTTTTTGAAGATCTCGGAGAGTGCGATCAGTGAAACCGCAACGATAAACCAGCTGAAGACGGCCGGGTTTAACGGCTTCCTGATCGGGGAAAATTTTATGAAAACACAAGATCCTGGAGCAGCCATCCGCTCATTTGTCAGGGAACTGATCTCGGTATAACTTTTGTATCTTTGTATTTTACATGGGAAAACAGAAATTTTATGATACTGCATTGAAGCAGGAGCGGGCAGTACTTGTCGGAGTGGTCAGACCGGGAGAAAAACCGGAAGAGACCCGGGAGTACCTGGATGAGCTTGCTTTTCTGGTGGATACTGCGGGTGGACTGGTGGAGCATGAGTTTACTCAGAAAATGCTCAAGCCGGACCGTGCAACTTTTGTGGGTACGGGAAAACTGGAGGAGATACAGGCTTATGTGAAGTCTGAAGAAATAGATATGGTCGTTTTTGATGATGAGCTTTCACCATCACAACTGAGAAATATAGAGCGTGAACTGCAGGTGAAGATCCTGGACAGGAGCAACCTGATCCTGGATATTTTTGCAGGGCGGGCACAGACTGCGCAGGCAAAAACACAGGTGGAGCTGGCGCAGCTGCAATACCTGCTGCCGAGGCTGACCCGTTTGTGGACTCACCTGGAGCGTCAAAAGGGGGGTATCGGGATGCGTGGTCCGGGTGAAACGCAGATAGAGAGTGACAGAAGGATGATCCTTGAAAAGATCTCTTTGCTGAAATCGAGGCTGAAGCAGATCGACCGTCAGAATGAAACACAGCGCAAGAACCGCGCGCAGCTGATCCGGGTGGCTTTGGTGGGTTATACCAATGTGGGTAAGTCTACCATTATGAACATGCTGTCAAAATCTGAAGTATTTGCGGAGAATAAGCTTTTTGCTACACTGGATACGACGGTGAGGAAAGTCGTGATAGAGAACCTGCCATTCCTTTTGTCTGATACTGTCGGGTTTATCAGGAAGCTTCCGCATCATTTGGTAGAGTGTTTTAAATCTACGCTTGACGAGGTTCGTGAAGCGGACGTGCTGATTCATGTTGTGGACGTATCACATCCTAATTTTGAAGATCAGATCCATGTGGTAAACGAAACACTGAAAGATCTTGGAGCGAGGGACAAGGACACCATTATGGTATTCAATAAAATTGATGCTTATGTAAGTCCGGAACCCGATCATGAGGATGAAGAAAGGATGGTGCTTACACTTGAAGATTTTAAAAAGAGCTGGATGGGCTCGGAGAACGCCCCTGCTCTATTCATTTCAGCGCTGCACAAGGAAAATTTAGAAGAGTTTAAGCAATTATTATACGATAAAGTTGTCGCCCTGCATACCGAGCGCTATCCTTATGATAAGCTGTTGTTTTAATAAAGAAGAATTATGGAAAGTAAACGTCAACAGAAGTTTGCCGGTCTGCTACAAGAGGAACTGGCTGCTATATTTCAGCGTGAAGGTGCTGCTTATCTGCCCAATACATTAGTTACGATCACCAGGGTACGGGTATCTCCTGATCTTGCAGTGGCAAAAGTTTATTTGAGCTTTTTAAATACCAGCAACACTACTTTATCCGTTGCTGAAGTCAACTCTCACGCGGGTGAAATCAGGTATAAGCTTGGTGGCCGCATCCGCCATCAGGCCAGGGTTGTTCCTACGCTGACCTTTTTCTTAGATGATACGAACGAGTATGTAGAGCATATGGATAAGATCTTTGACAAGATCTCGAGGGAGAGAAAAGAGCCGGAGGAAGAAGCGGATGGAGACGCTGCTATTTGAAAGGAGCTTTCCTGTTGGAAAGGTTGTTGATTTTGATCCTGCAAAGGATCATTTGTTCCCCCTGGATTTCACCGCGGCCAATAGGGAACTTACCAATGATATTTTAGACGATACCGGTCTTTTTAGTAAATGGATAGCCGATAAACTGAGCGCAAGTGGCTGTCGCTATGGCATTGGCGGTTATGCGGAACACAGGGCGATTTATGTGCGCAGCACTCATTTC
>NZ_DATHGC010000081.1:0-2647 GCF_035317785.1 Pedobacter sp.
AAAGACCACGCTGGGTTTCGTCTTTACCGGATCCTACAACAAAGGCCGGAACCGAAAAGAAGTGACAGCTGCTGCTACCGGTCCGGCGGGACAGACGGACTCGCTGATTACGGCGCTCAATTCAGAACATTCGAAACTGAACAGCAACGGGATCAATTTCAATTACAGTTATAAGATTGACAGCCTGGGCCGGGAACTCAGCTTTGATCTCGACCACATCAGGTATAACGCCAGGACTGACCAGTCTTTTGCCAGCAGGATCTTTAATACCGCCAACAGCAGTACCAGTACCGAAGACCTGCTGGCTGAACTTCCATCGGATATTGCCATTTATTCTGCAAAAGGAGATTACGAGCACCCCCTGGCACACAAAGCCAAATTCTCTGCCGGGGGAAAGACCAGCTTTGTCAACACCGATAACACCGCAGACTATTTCATCCGACAGGGAAACGCACTGCTGGTGGACAATGAAAAGACCAATCACTTCAGGTACAAGGAAAACATCAACGCTGCTTATGTAAGTTTCAGTAAGGAATGGGAGAAATGGAGCATACAGACCGGGCTGCGCATGGAGCAGACCAATATGAAAGGACACCAGCTGGGCAATGGATTACGACCGGATTCGTCTTTTTCACAGCACTATACCAACCTCTTTCCGACTGTTTATCTTTCCTACAAACTTGACAGTGCCAAAAATAAGCTGACATTATACTACGGGAAGCGGGTCAGACGGCCCTATTACCAGGACCTGAACCCCTTTATTTTCTTACTGGATAAGTTCACGTACTTTGCCGGCAATCCTTACATCAGGCCGGAGTTTGCCCACAAGATCGATCTCAACTTTAACCACAACAACAAGATCAATATCGACCTTTTCTACAACGTTACCTCCTCGAAGATCTCTGAAGTCATCGAGCAGGAAAAAGGCATTTTCATCAGCAGGACGGGAAACATCGGGAAAATGCATTTTTACGGTGGCTCTGTTAACCTGAACCTGAAAGCAGGAAACTGGTACACATTGAATATGTACAGTGAAGCAGTGAAAATTGATTTTAGCGGCCTCCCCGGCAATGATGGAAATACTGTACGGAGCTTTTACTTTTATGTCAATCCAAATAACCAGTTTAATTTTGGGAAGGGATGGAGCGCAGAACTGAGCGGCATGTATGTAACACCCAACCAAAACGCCCAGTTCAAAACGAAAGCGCTTTACAACATCAACACCGGCATTCAGAAGAAAATCCTTGGAGAAAAAGGCACGCTGAAATTTACTTTACGCGATGTACTGAACCGCTTCAGGCCGCAGGGCGAAATACTCAACATTCCACAGACCCGGGCTACTTACCGCAACATTTTTGACAACCGGATAGGCCTGCTCTCTTTCAGTTACAGTTTCAGCAAGGGGGCTTCTGCTGCGAAGAAACGCAATACCGGCGGTGCCGGAAACGAGGTGGAAAGAGTGAAAAATTAATGATCAGGGGGATTGCTGAAGCTTTAGCTTCATCAGACCGGCGGCTTTAGTATATCCCCCTTCTCCTCCATCAACAAAATGGATGTGTCCGTCGTCCATGTCACGCACATAGCAGGACATGACTGATTCCCGGCTGACATATAATCCGTAAAAGATCTCCCCGCTTTCTTCAAGTTTATTTAGAGCAGACTGAAGCTTCAGTCTTTGGGCCTCAGTACCCGAAATGACCGTATTTAGCTTGCCATCAATAACAAGCGTATCAGACATTTCTATCATGCTCCGCAAATATTTCCGGCCTGTTGCTGTCTTGAAATAAAAATAGCCAAGCACAGATTTAAACCACATCCGCACCATCCTAAAAGGATTGGCATGCCCCGTTACCGCACGCAGCTCTGTCTCGAATTTATTGAAAGTGGTGGTCAATTTGAGTTTTGGCAAAGATATCGGCTGCCGCTGCTCAAATGCTCCATAGATATTATCTATATCCTGCATCACTTTTTTAAAAGCCAGGCCTTGGGGAGCTTTCCCGGCTGCAACTGCCAGCAGTGTAACGATTTCATCATTCTGTTCCGGAGGGGGAATCTTGTCCCACCTGCATTGCATGCCGCTCAGGTCCAGTTCTTCATTGGCAGCTTCTGTTTCTTCAAGCAGGTAATCTTTACCCTTAATCATTTTTTCTGCATAGCTAAGGCCATTGCCCAATAGTACTGGAATGACAAAAGCCCCTGAACTGTTAAACTTGCTGATGCGGAGTTTTTCGCCCTTCGCATAGATCTCAGACACAGGCAGCGTACCAACACGAATGTCCAGATCAAAACTGTCCATCGTATTTTCTCTGTACAATCGCAACGCCATGAGTACTTTACCGGCAATAGCAGGAGGCACAATAAAGGTGGCGCCATCACCGCCAAAGAAAAAAGGAATGGTAAGCCCCGCTTTAAACACGATGTTCAGTACGGCAACAATACTTCCTGTAGCCACAAGATTGACAGTTTCATGCATTCCTCCAAGAACAGCTGCCGTTGAATTCCTGATGTCTGTAATGATCACATGCCAGTCTTCAGGCACCTCGAAAAAGAGCGCCTCTTTTGTAAAAAGATCAGGCAGTGACAGGTGATTTACCGGCAAATCTGAATAAAACTGGTCGTTGCTTTGCGACATAATAAGTTTATTTAA
>NZ_DATHGC010000082.1:0-2365 GCF_035317785.1 Pedobacter sp.
CGATCCTACAACGCCTAAAAAATGGATCCCTTATCTGATCCAGGGGATCAATGACTGGCGGTCGGCTTTTGAAAAGGCAGGTTTTAAAAATGCGATCATCGGTAAAGAAGCACCATTAAACGATTCGACCTGGAGCATCGACGATGCCCGCCACAACGTCATTGTGTACAAAGCGTCCAGTATCGGCAATGCAACGGGCAATACCATACAGGACCCGCGAAGCGGGGAGACACTGGAGTCGCATGTGGGCTGGTACCACAGCGTGATGGAGATCTTGTACAAATGGTACATGATCCAGGCAGGGGCTATTGACCCGAGAGCCAGAAAACCTCAGCTTGACGATGAACTCATGGGGCAGCTGATCCGTTTCGTTTCTTCCCACGAAATCGGTCATACACTTGGACTGCGGCACGACTGGGGCGCATCGGCCACGACTCCTGTAGAGAAACTGAGGGATAAAGCATGGGTAGAGGCCCATGGGCATACCCCTTCCATTATGGATTATGCACGTTTCAATTACGTAGCCCAGCCTGAAGACCACATTACCGAAAAAGGTATTTTTCCGAGGATAGGCGATTACGATAAGTGGGCAATTGAATGGGGATACCGCTTGCTGCCTGAAAACACTTCTGCTGAAGAGGAGAGCAGGATCCTGAACCAGATGATCGTTGACAAGATCAAAACAGGCCCGGAATACCGGTGGGGCATAGAGCGTGTGGGCGATGTACCGACCTCTATGCTTGATCCCAGAAACCAGAACGAAGATCTTGGAGACGACAATATGCTGGCCAGCAGCTACGGCATCAAAAACCTGAAAAGGATTTTGCCTAATGTATTGAACTGGACGCTCAATCCAGGTGAAAGCTATGTGAAAGCAGGGGAGATGTACCAGGAAATTGTGGCCCAGTATAAGCGTTACATGTTCCATGTCGCGATGAATATCGGCGGTTTGATGACCGATCCAAAAACACAAGAACAATCCGGGGCTGTTTATACGGCTGTACCTAAGGAAAAACAAAAAAGGGCCATGGCTTTTCTTCAGAAAGAATTGTTCAATACACCTTACTGGCTGATGGATAAGAAAATGTATAGCCTGACGGCTACAGATTTTGCTGGTGTAGAAGCCATCCAAAAGGACATGATCAAAGGCTTGCTGGACCTGAAGCAGGTGCAGCAATTCAGGTCAATGGAATTGTTTTCCGGCAACCAGGCTTACAGCACCGCCGAAATCCTGGAAGATCTGAAACAAGGTATTTTTTCTGAGCTGCCTGCAAGCAAACCGATTGCCTTAAACAGGCGCAATATTCAAAGGGCCTACGTAATTAACCTGATTTCCTTATACCGGGCAGGCCTTGGTGCCGATCTGGATGCCACCTCCGTGGTGAAACAGCACGCAAAAAAATTGAGTTCGTCGCTTAAAGCGGCAGCCGGACTTATGAAAGACACAGCCAGCAAAAATCACCTGCAGGATTTGTATGATCGCTTGTATGAGGTACTCTACAAGCCTCTGTCTGAAGCAAAGCACAATGCCGCAAAATAACCTAAAGCGCCTTTTTCATGGAAAAGGCGCTTTATTGTATTATATTCACTGGCAATTAGATCTATCCAGATGAAGAGAATAGTAATAGTCATAGCCGGACATTCCAATACCTAAAACTCGATTTAAATTAGGATTTATCGCGGATAGCGGACTGATTAATCCCCAATTAATCTATTATTAATAATAAGCCTTTTATTTGCAGTAACCAAATCATTAAAGGCCATAAGAGCAGCCGCAAAAAGGCAAGATATGCGGTCCAAGTAGGGAAAAGGATGCTGTAGCTAAAACCAGCGGTAACCTACTGGTCTTAAGTGGACAGATAGATAACAAAGGAATGAAGTTTGAAACAATGCTGCAGGTGGTCAATGAAGGGAGGAAGTTGGTTGATCAGCAGGGGAAACTTAAAGTAGAAGGAGCGCAGGCCATCACGATTCTATTAACTGCCGCTAACGATTACAATGCAGATAATATGGACATAGATGCGACAAAGGATCCGGATGTGATCAGTAAAAACATCCTGACTGCGCTGAACGGAAAAACATATGCCGCAATAAGGCGGCGCATATAGCTAGTCCAGTTTTGCCAACCGATGAACGTTTGCAATTAGTGAAGAATAATACCTTTGATCCCGGACTGGAAACTATCTTATTCCAATATGGCCGTTACCCTTTGATTCATTTTATGCAGGCACTGGAAGTTCCGGGAAGACCGACGGCCAGGCAGATGTATGGCGCTCGCGGCTGGACGGTACACCACCTGACTGATACGTTTGGCCATACTGCGGTGCATGACGGTGTCACCAACGGGATGTCCCTGGATCACACA
>NZ_DATHGC010000083.1:0-12696 GCF_035317785.1 Pedobacter sp.
TTGTTCAATCGAGTTTGTTGGGTCGGGATGATCCTGTTTTTTTTCAAGTTTACTTTTATCTATTTTTTTATTTTTGAAATACTCAGTTAGTATATTAAAGTCATCAATTTTCGGCTTTCCTCCGCCCTGAGTCCACTTATGCATACGAGCATAAGGTATGCCAGTCTCCCTCGATACTAATTTTATATTGCTGTCTGACAATAACTTAAGTAATTCTTCCATAAAAAAATAAACTTTTATCTATTTTAATTTGGATAATTAGATAAAAGTCAATTATATTTGTGCTACACAATTAAACAAAGTTAAACATAAGCAATTAACCAGCATATCCCAAATAACTACTATATGTTAAGCAACCAACCTATACCAGCATTATTCCCATCTCCTAGTGGTGCCGGTGTGATTACTAAAACAGAAATGGAGGTATTGAAGCGGATCTACTTGCCCGACAAGAACATTGCTGCTGACATGTATATCAGTTCTCATACAGTCAGCAGCCACCGGCAGAACCTCAGTGAAAAGACCGGTTATAAGACAAAGATTGAATTAGCGGTATACGCAACAAAAAAAGGATATATAGAATGGGTGAATTAATTGAAATACCAAAACGAGTTACCTGGACATCGCTAATCAGCGACCTGAAAGTAAGTGATGAACCACTAAAAACTGCTTACAGCAACCAAAGGTCCATATCACCACTGATCAGCCACAGTATCAAGGTGAAATTCCCAGACAGGATCTACACCACGTATAAAGAAGTGGAAACCGTAACGGAAGATGGATTTGAGAAGGAAGTGGAATACCTCAGAATAAAAAGAACCAAATAAACCAGGAAATGCAGCCGCATAAATTACCAACTGTCGATTCGCTTTACATAGACCTTGTCCGTAAAAACTTAGAGTTAACAGTCAGACTAGTTGAATGTGAAGTCGAACTGGAATATGTTAGAAACCTTTTAAAAAAATGCGATGACACCGATCAAGATTCTCAAAAAGCAACTTAAAAAAGTGAAACCTCAAAGTAAAAAAGCAGAAATGCTGCGGTCAATGATCAAATCTGAAGAGGTTAGGGACTTCAATGTGATCTCCCGGATAGACAATCTTGAAAAACTGTCAGAGATAAGCAGAGCTCTGCAGCACCTGATGATATCGAACCCAGGGTCAATGAATATCATGGCCAAACATATTATAGGCTTAAACCAAATTGCTCATGAGGAAATGCTGATGATCGCTGCGGAGAACCCTGAGGACCAAACGGTCTTACGTGATTTAAAATCAATTATCTAATTATAAACGAATATCAAATGTCAGAAGTAACAATTAACCAGGATGCCTTGCTGAAGCTTTACAAGGGCTCAGATAAGAAGTACCAGAAGCAGCTGGAGTCTGCATACGGTAAAGAAGTTTTTCAAACTACCGGTCGGCCGGCAACCTTCCAGGAAGCGCTGGATTTTAAAGGTGAAACTTTAGAGGCTTTTAATAAACGCTGCGAGCATGATACAGACCCGCAGAGAGCAGATAAGGAAGCCGAAGTGGTGGCCTTCGCCTATAATAAAGGTAAAGTTGCTGAGATTGACGGAAAGACCTGGTTTTATTTCCCGTGGATGAAGTTTGATCCTTCTTCGGGCTTTCGGTTCTCGTACGGCGACTGGGCGAATGCGTATTCGAGGACGGATGTCGGTTCCCGCCTTTTGTTTTTGAAATCAGAGGATGCAGAACATGCCGGTAAGCATTTCACAGAGATCTACGCAAGAAGATTAGGATAACAGATGCTGCGCGTAGCCTACATAGCTGAAACTGAACCTGTAGTCAAGCAGAAAAGCCTGACCATGAAGGAAAGGATAAGGGAGGAGGCTATTGTGACGCTGGCAAACCGGAGAATGCTTGACAAGCTGAAAGCGAAGGAAATGTTTGTTGAAGAACGCGCACAGCTTAGGGAGTTAGAATTAAAACTTGAATCAATACTAAAATCTAAAACCAAATATCATGTATAACGACTGGAAAAAACTAAGCCCAATTGCTAAGCTGATCTGCGTGGCGGGCATCTCATTGCTGATTTTTGCGATTACTCTGGCATTTTTAACATCTCCGTTATGAAAATCTATTCAAACCCAGAGCGCAATGAGATCGAGCTGCAGAAATTAATGCAGCAGGCTCACCGGGAACAGATACAGCGCGAAGCTATCCAGATCCGGAATGGAATTTTAAAAGCTGCGGTACTTGTGGCGGTTTTCATCGGACTGTTTTATGTCTGGTCAATTTTAGGAAATTAGTTTCTCAACAAGAACCACAGGAAACATGAAATCACCGATAAATTTAGAAGTTGTGCATAAGGTTATAGATGTATTCAGGGCGCAATATAAGAACCGTGATCTGGCCGCCAAGACCGAAAAAATCCTTTTCAATCTTGCTGCTACGGGACATAGAGTATCAGAGCAAAACTTCCGGGCGATCGTTGGTCACATTAGAAATCATGATATGATGTCTCCCTGGTTCATAGTTAGTAATGTGAACACCGGTTACTGGATAACGAAAGACGAAAAGGAGCTTAGCGCTTATCTGGATCAGGAACTAAATAGAATGAGTAATCAATTTGACAATGTGAGCAATCTGCATAAGCGATTGAGGCACGGAAAAACAAAAGGCACTGGGAACCAGGCCTCATTATTTTAATAATACAAACCATGAATACAGCTCAAATGACAGACCTCGAAAAATTAGCGGTTCAACAGGCCTACGCCTGGAAAGACCTAAAAAAGCAACAGAAGGAGTTAAAGACGACTTCTGCGAACAACAAAAATTACAGATTGATCTCAATCAAGATTGATCAATTAAAGGACCTGATAGATGTTTACAATGACCAGATCCTTTCTATTGTGGGAGAATCAATAAGCAAAACCCCAAATGAAACGAATATTTAAAAACATCGGCACCAGGTCTGTCCTTTATGGGGCACATTGCTTTTTGATCCATCCGTGGTTTGTTGCGATGGCCTGGTGCAAGCTGTACGGATTTCCATATGATCCCCGGTTATGGATCGCATTCATTGTCCATGATCTGGGATACATTGGAAAACCAAATATGGACGGCACTGAGGGTGAGCTTCACCCCTATCGTGGCGCTTTTATCATGGGAGCCTTGTTTGGCAAGAAATGGTTTGATTTTACTTTATTCCATTCCAGATTCCTTGCTAAAAAACATGGCGGGCAATATTCAAAACTATGCGTGGCCGATAAAATGGCTTTCCAATTAACGCCACGCTGGTTATACCTGCCAATGGTTAACTGGACCGGTGAAGTTCACGAATATATGGGGCACTCGGCGACTGAACGGTACCAGGACTTTGATAGATCCGCATGTAGCCAGGCAGAGTGGCACCAAGGAGTGGTTGACTACATGCGCAAGTGGATAGAAGAGCATAAAGACATTAAACCGGATACCTGGACAAAAACTGATCGTGTAGCAGATTCTACCGGGGCATATCTGTAAAATCAATAAACAATGGGAACTATAAAACTTGTACGAACCACAGAGTTCATGGGTACACTTCAAAATGTCACTTTAACGGGTGAGATCCTGGAAGACAACGATCGTTTTGTTAAAATAAAATTAACAGAAGATACGATATCAGACCTAGGGAAATCCGACTGGCGCGATGGGGATGAGGTATGCATCGGTCAGGAATTAGTAGAATCATTTATATAAACCAAATCTATATGAAACTTCAATTACAAACACATTCTGGTTATCCTATGTATTTCACCAGGCGCACACAACAAATCGAGCAGAATAAAGTCCAGGCAATTTTTAAAGCGGATACTGCACCGGTTGCAGCAAATGAAATAACTGGCACTGCTATCATGACGATAGCAGTCGAGACACCTTTAGTTGTTGGCCAGGAGTTCAACTTCGCAAGGGAAGATCATGTACTCCTGGAGATCCTGGAAGAGCGCCCAGCGAAAGGAAAGCATATAGTTGAGGGGGGGGGGTACATTATATACCAGAAAATCAAATCGGAGTTTACGGTCCTCTCTCCTATTGTGTAAATAATGGCCAGAATGAAGATTAAACCATCTATTATGAAAAAATACTGCATCCAGGTTGGTCATTTAGAAGTGGCTTACTTAGGAAACACAGTTTATGAATTTCTGGATGGTAAGCAGAAAAGCGGTGTATACCTCCCTAAAATGAGCTGGTGTGAGGAAGTGATCGCAAAACTGACTAAACAACTTTCAGAATTAGAAGCAGCTATCAAGGTAGCAGTTGCAACAACTGGAAAGGACTGGCATCCGGAAGGTTATAGAGTGAAACAACTCAAGGATGACATTTTCCACTGGAAGGATGTACTGTACCCTAGGGTACTTAAAGTTTACAAAAAGAGAGCTACAGATTCTGAGGTAGAGTACAACCCAGACAATGTCACCGACAAGAGTTGCGGATCGAACCGGATATACCTGGTAAAAGGCAAGGGATATACTATTGCGTCCCTGAATGCGAAATCAGGCGACAGAATAATATGCATCGATTCGGGTATTAAATTCATTTTTCTTTCTCAACAACGTTGGACAGATGACTTTATGAAGGCCCCACAATTCAATTGCCTTATAGAAGAAATTATGGCTCCTGTTGTACTTACCGACTCGGAACATTACCAGAAGCTTGCTAGGCCACATAACTTTTTTAATTAGTAACTATTAAAACCAAAATACAATGACAAAGAAAATCAATACAGCGAAAGCTGCGGTACCAGCTGGAGAAAACATTCTGCTGGAAGCTGTTAAAAACAACAACCTGAGCATTGCGAAAACAGTTGACTTTTCAGTACTCTTTGCTGCGGCCCTGCAGGTAACGGGTGAAATCCTAGAGGCCTTCACTAAACGTACAGAGCATGATGATCAGCACGACAAGACCTCAAAGGAATTACAGGTGATCATCAAAGCGGTAAACCCTGCAGACTGGAAAACGGACTATAAGAATGGTTCCCAGGTGAAGTACTACCCACTGCACTGGTTTGACTCCCGTTCGGGCTTTCGGTTCTCGTACTACGACTGGTCGGGTACGTATTCGGATACGATTGTCGGTTCCCGCTTTGCTTTAGCTTCATCAAAGCTGGCAGATTTCATGGGCACCGTGTTCATTGATAAATATGAAATCCTTTACACTTCTTAATTAACGGATCATGTCTGAGGTACTACAAACAACTGATTACACCATGTTCGAGCAGGTAACAAGCAACCGGGAGGTTGATAAAGCTCATGTTAAGAAGCTAGTGGCTTCAATCACAAAAAACAACCTGCTAAAGCTGAACCCAATCATTATTAATGAACAGATGCAGGTTATTGACGGCCAGCACCGTCTGGAAGCGGCTGAGCAGCTGAAGTTGCCTATTTTTTACATGGTAGACTCACAAGTGAGTAAAAGGGACCTCAGCGATCTGAATTCGGTCAAGAAAAACTGGAGCACAATGGATTACATCAATTTCTGGACGATCGAGAAAGCACCAGGATTTGATGTGCTGAGCAAATATCTGTCGGAGCACCCAAGAATACCGCCATCCACAGCGCTCATGCTTTTGTCGATTGATGGTAAGCGAGACATGAACGGCCTGAAAAACGGAATCGTCGAAGTTCTTAACATTACTGAAGCAAACGAGATAGCTGCGATCCTGAAATTCTACAGGAATATCATTGACTTTGCTTATGACAGGAATTTCGTACTGGCGATCCATAAGGTGATGACCACCGGCAAGTATGATCATGCGATCATGCAAAAGAAAATAGAGTCACAAAGCCGGTCCCTGGTGAAGTGTGTGACAGTTATCCAGTACGTGGAGCTCCTGGAGGAAATATACAACAGAGGATCCCACAATAAAGTATCATTCAAATACAACAATTAATATGGCAAAGAAAAAACAAGAAGCCGCTGCGGTAGTCGTGCCGGTGATGGAATATATTGAAATAGGATTAATCCGGACGAGTCCATTGAATCCAAGAAAGTCGTTTGATGAAAGTGAGCTGCAGGAGCTGGCAGAGTCAATTAAGAAGCTTGGGGTTATTCAATCTATAACTGTGAGAAATCACCCTGATGGAGGGTATGAGTTGATTTGCGGAGAGAGAAGGTACCGGGCGTCGTTACTGGCCGGATTGGCCGAGATACCGGCATCAATAAGAGATTTAAGCGACTCAGAAGCAATGGAGTTGATGGTAACCGAAAATCTACAGCGTAAAGATGTACATCCACTGGAGGAGGCCGAAGCGTTTCAGTACATGCTGGATAAAATGGGTTATGATATAGCCAGTACAGCTGCAAGAGTTGCAAAACCAGAAAGTTATGTTTCCAGAAGGCTACAATTAACTAAACTGATCCCAGAACTTAAAGACTCATTCAAGTCCGATAAAATTACCATTGGTCACGCTGATCTTCTTTGTCGCATTGACGTATCAGACCAGCAGTACTGGAATACTAATAATCTAAATGGCTTTAATGGAGCTGGAACGGTAAAAGAGCTTAAGAATCATCTTAACTATAGGGTTGAGAAAAAACTTGCAACTGCTCAGTTTGATACAACAATACCGTTTGCCGAAACCATCGCTTGTTCCCTATGTCCAGCAAACTCTGCTTACAACAGTTCATTATTTCCAGATAAAGCTGAAAATGCAATATGCCACAATTCAGCATGTTTTAACAGGAAAACTGAAACAAAGTTTACAAATGATCTGGAAGAGGCTTTAACCAATCCGAACATACTACTTGTTGAAACCTACGGTAGTGATGAATCCGGTATTGCCAGCAACCTGAAAAAGCAGGGACATCACTTATACAAAGATTACAGGGACTGTAGGATAACCAAAGTAAGCAGACCAAAAGAGCAGGTTAAATCTGAATACGATCTTGATGATTACGATGACCAGGAAGAACTTGATCTTGACTTTATCTCTGATACTGATTCTTATAATGAGGACCTAAAAGAGTTCCTGGAACAGGAAGAAGAAATACTGTCCGGGTCTTCTGATAAAAAGAAAGCATTTATAGTTTGTGGTAACGAAAAAGGAAAATATACCTATATCACCCTAACAGGTAGTACATCAGTAAATAAAACTTCAGCTGATGATCCTGATGCTGCGGCAAAAGAACAGATATCCAACATCAAAGCGAGACAGCGCCGGGGATATGAACTAGACCAGGAGAAACTCCACAAGAGACTTGTTGATCACATCAAGGAATTGCCAATTAAAACCACCTTCAATCCAGATAATATAATGCTGGATACTGTGGAATCTGCCTTACTGATCACCTTTGCATACCAACACTGCGGATATCAAAATCAGACTCAAATAAATAAGCTACTTGGGTTTGACGGTAATAAAAATTTCTACCATGGAGGTGACGAGCTGATAGAGGCTATAAAAAAAGCAGACCTGCCAGTAAGGTCGTTCATTGTGAGATCGGCGCTCTACAGTCATTTCTGCGGCAATCCAGTGAGAAGTGTTGGTAGCTCTGTAATATTTGAACTGGCTAGGAATTGGGATATGGAGAACTATCAGAAAATGTTCGATGAACAGGAAGCCATCAAGAACAAACGGGACAAGCGCGCTGAAGAAAGAATTACTGCCCTAGAGCCAAAGAAAGAAAAACCAGTTTGGAGAGATCTGCATAAAATTACCAACGACGATTAACGGCCTCAGGTGGAACAATTTGAATGGTCCGAGAGCGGAGAAGCACTGCGGGAGAAGATCCAGGAGATAATTACCAAGCACGGTGGAATTGAAGCATATGCCTTTATAATTGAGGAAGAGCTGAGTTTAACCCGGTACGAGAGAGAGAAAAGAAGGATTGTGGCTGGTTTTATTCTAATGAGCAAATACAAGATTTCACATAAAGACGGCGCGGAACTCCTGAATCTAACCGGTGGTGATTTTGAAAACAGATTGAAAGAATTTAAAGAATCACAACTAAAGAATGGCCAGACCGGAGAAAGATAACGCAGAGTATTTCAGCCACGACAAGAACATGCGTAACGACCCTAAAATAAAGGCGCTGAGGAGACGATTTCCTAAAGACGGGTATGCTGTGTGGAATATGCTGTTAGAGGTCCTTACAGAGTCCAGCTTCTTTATGGCCACGATATCTCCTATTCATCTGGAGCTGATGGCTGGTGACTTTGATGTAGAGACGAAGATACTGGAGGAGATTATAGAATACTGCACTAAAATAGAGCTACTGGTCCGGGAAGATGATAAGATATACAGCTGCGGTTTAAAGAAAAGACTTCAACCAGTTTTAGACCACAGAAACCGCAACAAAGAGAAGTTTCTGCGGCAGAAACAAAAAAGTGACGTAGTTTCTGCCGCAGAAACTACACAAAGTAAAGTAAAGGAAAGTAAAGTAAAAGAAAGTAATAAAGTAGTAGAAGAAGAAGTAGGGCCTGCGCCTGAAAATTTGGAAGAAAAAGACCAGGAAGAAGAAATTCCGGAAATCATACCGGATGTGTACATCGATGAAGAGGAAAAGAGCGCTGCGGTTGAATTTTTGAAACGACACACGTTATTCTCGACAATCCAGATGCAGCAAAAATTAAAGCCTCCTGAAATACTGAAGCTTTTCGACACATTCTACATCCAAAAAATAGGATTTGGTGAGATCAAAGGCAAAACAGGTGATGATGTAGTGAAGAATTTTTACTACTGGATACCAAAATACAAAAATGCAACCAGGCCTGACGCCCCGGTGATGAGGTTATCTCCACAAGAGAAAGCATCAAGATTTGAAGAATTAAAAAAGACCTACGGGAGTTCTAAAAACCCATACACATGACAGAGATAGAGATTTACAAGCAAAATGCACTTGCTGAGATACCTGCAACGGAACTGGAAGTATTTCAGGCCCTCTCCAGCAGAATGATTAAAGATGTACCAGCAGCTGTACTGTTTGATGTTTTCAGGGCTGCGGTTGTTAAGTGCTACGCGCTAACTAGGTTTGAATGTCCACGCGGAGAAGAATTTACCTTGATTGTGGATCAGACCATGCAAACAGCGAAAAAGAAATATGGAACGCTGCGGGAAGCCGAGGTTATAATTGCTTTCACCCGGGGAACACTGAAGGAGTATGGTGAGTACATGGGTTTGTCAATAGTGTCGTTCATAGGTTTCATAAAGGGGTATGTTAACGAAGTATCCAGGATAAAGTTACTGGCAGAACGCAATAAAAGCCCAGAGCAGATAAATGCTCCCACGTTGGCAGAGCAGAAAGAAAACTTTATTACCAGACTGGAGGAATTATTTGAGATGCACAAGATCGGTAAGCAGATCCTCCCTACCGAAGCTAAATTCTACTTTGAAAAATTATACAGTGCCGGCGTGATCAGGTTAACTCAAGAAGCCAGACTAAAACTTAAAGAGGAAGCTTTCGAGCGTTTAGTACCATTGAAAAACCCATACAATGCCAAAGATGGCCAGGAGCACAAGAAGCTTCAGGAAACATATCTGGTATTTCTGGAGATGGGAACAGATGGTGATGAGGTCCGAAAAGAAGCAATGTACCTGGGACTGATGCAGTGGTTTAAAAACCTGTATGACTTCGAAAGGACCATTAGAGACGAAATAGTATGATGGATAGTTTACTCTCAGCAATGATTGCTACGCCTATAGTAGGTCTTGCAATGGATTACATCAGTTACTTAAAGAAACTAAAAACCAAAAAATAATGAAAAAAGGAATTTTAATTACTGAAAAACAGTTTGTCAACATGCAAAAAATGCATTTTATTCTAAAACGAATTGCCAAAGATTACCAAACACCTGATCAGCTCCGAAAAAGCAGTGAAAAAGAATACGGCTTAGATTACGAAGAAGCACTGGAGTATGCCTATGAAAATATTCAGGGAGATGCCAGGGATGCAATCAAAGGAGTCTCCATTCCGGAAATGAAAATTGAATCGTTCAATCCAGTTAAACCGAAATAAGAATGGGATCAATAAAGGAATTTCTGGAATACATTTTAAACGCTATTAAGATATGGATTATCATTCAGCCCTGGGAGAAAGGATTGCGGGTAAGAATGGGTAAAAGCATAACTAAGCTAAATGGAGGAATTTATTTTAGAATTCCATATCTGGACAGTGTATTTATTCAATCCGTTAGGCTGCGGGTAGTAAGTATGCCGATGCAGACGCTTACTTCTAAAGATCTGCAGACAGTTACACTCAATAGCGCAATGGGTTATTCAATTTGCAACATCGAAAAAATGTATAGCAAATTGTTCCATCCCGAACTGACCCTATCAAACATGGCAATGAGTGAAATATCTGATTTTGTTTACAAAAATGACATGACAGATTTAGATCCTCACTTGATTGAGCAAGCGGTGATAAAAAAGCTATCAGCGGATGACTACGGTATAAACGTAGAATACTTTAGGCTAACAAATTTTGCCGTAGTGCGTACATTCCGTTTGATTCAGGATCACAGCTGGGTAGGTGAAGGAATAAGTTTAGATGTAAAGAAATAATAAACCTAAGAACATGATACACGAAATAACAATTTACGGCTGTGATTGCGATGGCCACAACTGCGAGGAGTTCTGGCAAGATTCAGAAACAGGATCCATTGGGCACGTGGATATTGATGTCCAGAAAGAGGAAGTGACAAATGACGACTGGCACATTGCTGACGATGGTAAAACGTATTGCCCGGACTGCCATCACATGGGTGATGATGACAAGATAACGGTTAACGACGGTAGCACAGACTGGATAAAGCCGGACTTACGGTAAACCGTAATGTAGAGCCAGCTGATAGAAATACCTTTATGGCTAAAAATAGAAATCATGAAAGTAACAAACATTGCAACATCAGCGGGAATACCATCAAAGTTAATCCTGACCATAACAACTCATAGGCAAAAACTATTATTGATGTCAATTTTTTACAACACTCAGTCACTGATGGATCATGCGAATAGCGAAGTATCGTCGCATATCCTGATAGGTGACGAAGATCCATTTACAATAGAAGAGGTCAAGGACATGGCCGATTCGATATACATTAAACTTTAAACCAATAACACTTAAAATTATGAATTACGAACTAATTACAACAGACGAGAAGATCTTTGAAGCGTTAGGTATGACGCCTGATCAGCGTCCGGACTTCTCAAAATGCCGGGAGAAAGATGCAAAGGCATTGGATGCGCTTTACATGATGGAACTGGCGATCGAGGCGATCAACCGGCCGGGCTTCGTTGCAGACATTTCAGATGATGCCGATCAGGACAGGTATGCGTTATGGCCAGACTGTGAGATGGATGAATCTGAACCTTCGGGCTTTCGGTTCTCGTACGGCGACTGGGCGACTACGTATTCGCTTACGGATGTCGGTTCCCGCCGATTGTTTGAAAGCAGGGAAAAGGCTCGGCACTTCTGGAAATACCATAGCCATCACTTTATTGCTTACACAACCGGTAACAAATAGGCTATGAACGAAAACAAAAAAATAATGACGGCCCAGGAGTTGTTAGAGTCCCGGCAGTCAGTAACTGTAAACGAAGTCATAGCAATGTTTCAAGGCGAACAAAATTACAAAGTGACAGAATGTGCCTTTATAGCAGTTCATATATCTGACTAGGTGAAAATAGAACTGTTGAATTTAGGGTTTCGTTACAGAAAATCGAGTGATGTCATAGGGCTCACATCCCACATAATAAGTATTATTTAACATCATTTCCAGTTAAATTATTAGGGTTGTGTGTTGCGTTGGTTTCAGGCTTTCAGTTCTCGTACAACGACTGGACGAATACGAATTCGAATACGAATGTCAGTTCCCACCTATGCTAAAGATGTTAAAGCAGCACAGACCTTGCCCCTTGGCAAAAAATCAAGCGAATAAAAAACGGGCTTTGGTATCCTGAATTCCAGTAGAGAAGACGACCGGTTAAAGCAAAGGCATAGAATTAATTAAATGAAAAGACACAATAACATATTTCAAAGCGTATGCAGCAAAGAAAACATAAGAGCCGCCGAGCGGATAGCTCGTAAGGATAAGTCGCGCCGGCACGGCGTTAAATTATTCCTGAAGGATCCGGATGGTCACATTAATAGGATCCACCAGCAGCTGGTGAATAAAAGTTACAAAACCTCAGCCTATACACATAAAACCATTTACGAACCAAAGCAAAGACTGATCAGCAGACTTCCGTATGTTCCGGACAGAGTTGTGCATCATTCCGTCATGATCCAAATGGAGCCTCTGTTTGTTTCTTGGTTTACAGCCGACACGTTTAGCTGCATTAAAGGCCGGGGAATACATGGCGCATTCCGGGCCCTGAAGAAACAGTTGGAAGATGTACCTGGCACCCAGTACCGGTTGAAACTGGATATTAAGAAATTCTATCCTAATGTCAAGCATGATATTTTAAAGCAGTTGCTGCGGCGTAAGCTGAAAGATCAGCATTTACTCTGGCTCCTGGATGAAGTTATAGACAGCGCACCGGGCCTGCCGATCGGTAACTACCTCAGCCAGTACTTTGCAAACTTATATCTGACCGGATTGGATCACTTCATTAAGCAGGATCTTGGTGCAAAGCATTATTGCCGGTATGCAGATGATTTGGTAATCTGTGCTGCCACTAAAGAAGAACTCCATACCATGCTGCGGGCTATCACCACTTACTTATGGGATAACCTGCAGCTGGAGGTAAAAGGA
>NZ_DATHGC010000084.1:0-10612 GCF_035317785.1 Pedobacter sp.
AGTTTCTCTGCCTAGTTTAGACTACAGCTTTGGTGATGACCCGCTTGTGGATTCCGCAATACTGGTATTGCCTTATGCGAACACGGTAGATTCGTCGAAGATTACCCGTGTTTACGGAGATACCGCAACTTCCCGTTATAGTTTCGTTGTTCAGCAGCTGGAGCAGGACCTGTCTACTGAGAAATCCTATTTGAGTAATAAAGAGTGGGCGATCAGGGACTGGGCTCCTGGTAAAACCATTGCCGGATCTGTTACAGGCATGCTCAGACCAAATACCAGAGCGACGATCACTGATGTGGTGCCGGGCAAGGCAGATACAACCAGGTTATTGCCGGTTCCCCAGCTTAGAATCAGGCTAGCCAGTGAATTTGTACAAGCTAATATCCTGGATCTGGATTCGGCGACAAAGTCAAAAACCTCAAAGTTTAACCAGGCTTTCAAGGGTTTGAAAATAACTGTAAATAAAGCTGAAAGTACCGGAAATGGCGGAATTGCCTTCTTTGATTTCTCGTCAACAGATGAAACTACAAGGGCGAAAATTGAAATCTATTATAAAAAACTTCAATCCAACTCCCAGATACAAAGAGACACTGCCTCGATATCGTTCCCAATAGGACTTCCTGTTGCTGCAACTCTTAAACATGATTATACCGGGACCCCCATCAAAGCGCAGCTCGATGTGCCCAATCCATCGACACCGTATGCAGTCACTTATTTGCAAGCCGCCGGTGGTCTGAAAAATAAGATCTCCTTTACGGATCTTAAAAAATTCGTGGATGAGGCTAAGGCCGGAAATCCCAAATCAAAGATTGTGATCAACAAGGCCGAACTTGTGCTAAACGTGAGCAGCGGAACAGATGTGGCGCCATACATACCGGCAGAAAGACTGACGCTTTACAGGCTCGATATAGCTGGCCAGCGTGTAAACCTGACTGATAATATTGAAGGTGTAGGAAATTCACGCAATCCAAGATATGCGGGTTCTCCGGCAGCATTTGGCGGCTTCTACGACAAAAAGAATAAACGTTATACTTTTACGCTAACAGCCTACCTTCAGGAACTGATAGATGGCACCACGCAGGACTACGGCACATTTATCGGGTCGAGTTCACTCACTCAGTTTGACATCAGTTCTTCCATTAGTTCGGGTGCAAGGACCGTCCTTTCTACAAAAGCCGCAGGTGCGGCTGACAAACCGCTGAAGCTGAATATCTATTATACAAAGACGGATTAAATTTAAAGATTTATTTACAAAGCATATTTCATTAAATTCTCCGGGAATCGTTATTTTCGGAGAATTTTTTTTTAAACCCTTACGAGCATATGTGTGGAATAGTTGGTTACATTGGTCATAGAGAGGCCTGGCCTATAGTTATTAAAGGACTGAAAAGACTGGAATATCGCGGTTACGATAGTGCGGGCATTGCACTTGCTTCTGATGAAGGCTTACACATTTATAAGAAAGCCGGAAAAGTTCAGGAACTCGAAAACTTTGCAGATGGCAGCAACCTCAGCGGTACTGCAGGAATGGGCCATACCAGATGGGCTACTCACGGTGCTCCTTCCGACCGGAATTCACATCCGCATACTTCAAACGATGGCCAGCTTACGATCATCCACAATGGCATCATTGAGAATTATGCTACATTGAAAGAAGAGCTGATCAGCAGAGGCCATGAATTCAAAAGTGACACCGACACGGAGGTGCTGGTCCATCTGATCGAAGAGATTTATAAAAATGAAAAAATAGACCTGCTGGAGGCGGTAAGGCTTGCTTTGCATGAAGTAAGCGGTGCGTATGCGATCGTTTTGATGGATGCAGCGCATCCGGACCAGCTGATCGCCGCCAGGAAAGGAAGTCCGATGGTAATTGGTGTTGGACAGGGCGAATACTTCATTGCTTCTGATGCCACCCCCATTGTAGAGTACACTAAAAATGTGATCTACCTGAATGACAATGAAATTGCTTTCGTAAAACGTGATGAGTTATTGATCAAGCGCTTAGACAATGTGGTTCAGACCCCATATATACACGAGCTGGAATTGAAACTCGAAATGCTGGAAAAAGGCGGCTACGAGCATTTCATGTTAAAGGAGATCTATGAGCAGCCGCGTTCTGTAAGAGACTGCCTGAGAGGAAGGATCTACCCTAACGAGGGAAGAGTTCAGCTGGGCGGGATAAATGAGTATGCAGACAAGCTGAAGAACATTGACAGGATCATCATAGTTGCCTGCGGAACTTCCTGGCACGCCGGTCTGGTAGGAGAATACCTGATCGAAGAATATGCAAGGATTCCGGTTGAGGTAGAGTATGCTTCAGAATTCAGGTACAGAAATCCGATCATCACTGAAAAAGATGTGGTCATTGCCATTTCACAATCCGGCGAAACGGCGGATACTATGGCGGCAATTGAGATGGCAAAAGAAAAAGGGGCAACCATCTTTGGTGTTTGCAATGTGGTTGGCGCATCTATTCCCCGCATTACGCATGCAGGTGCTTATACACATGCGGGGCCGGAAATTGGCGTAGCCTCAACCAAAGCTTTCACAGCACAGGTAACCGTACTGACCCTGATTGCTTTCCATCTTGCACAGCAGAGAGGCACTGTAAGCCAGTCCAGGCTGACTGAATTGCTGACCGAGCTGGATAACATCCCGGCCAAAATTGAAATTGCATTAAAATCAGATGATCTGATCAAAGAAATTGCCCTCAAGTTTAAAGATTCGAGGAATTGCCTGTTCCTGGGGAGAGGCAGTGGCTTCCCTGTTGCCCTCGAGGGTGCTTTGAAGCTAAAGGAGATCTCTTATATTCATGCGGAAGGATATCCTGCTGCTGAAATGAAACATGGCCCGATCGCGCTGATCGATGAGGAAATGCCAGTGGTAGTGATTGCGACTAAAAACTCTTCTTACGAAAAGGTGATCAGCAATATTCAGGAAGTAAAAGCAAGAAAAGGTATTGTTCTGGCCATCGTCACCGAAGGTGATGTGGAGGTGAGGAAAATGGCAGATTACTGCATAGAGATCCCTGATGCGAACGAGGCATTCCTGCCGTTGCTGGCGACCATCCCGCTGCAGTTGCTGTCTTACCATATTGCGGTATTGAGGGGATGCAATGTAGATCAGCCAAGAAATCTTGCCAAATCTGTTACTGTTGAATAAACGCTAAAATTATTTGTGTTTTAAAAAGAGAGACTATTAAATGATAGTCTCTCTTTTTTATGGTTAAAACGGCAGATCTCCCGAAGGATCATCCTGATCTGCATAGTCATTTTCACTTTTTGGCGTGGTATTCTCATGACTGGCAGGAGTCTGTTCGAAGTCACTCTTTCGCCCGAGAATGGTGAAGTTTTCGGCGACTACCTCTGTCACATATTTCTTTATTTTTTCCCTGTCTTCAAATGAGCGTGTACGAAGCTTGCCTTCGATGTAAACCAGTTTCCCTTTCTGCAAATATTTTGAGGCAACCTCGGCCAGGCCTCTCCACAATACAATGTTATGCCATTCTGTCTGCTCTATTCTTTTTCCGTCCTTGTTATAGGTTTCTGATGTGGCCAAAGGGAAACTGGCGACAGTTACGCCACCGTCTAAATGTCTGACTTCCGGGTCCTTTCCCAAATGCCCTACTAAAATAACTTTGTTGATACCTGACATGAAATTTGAATTACTGGTTTATTTGGTTTACGAATGCGGACATAAAATCTGTGATCACTTTAGGCTGCGGTAATTGTTCAAATTCACCCAATGAAACCCACTTTATGTCTGCATTCTGATTAAAGTTAATGATATAATTATCTAAAGCAAAAAATTGAACATATATAGTTTGGTGAGTCAATAAATGTTTTTTCTGGTGCAATAAAGTTATTCTGCAGCGATCACCAAAGGTCTCCTTTATTGCGGTTTCAAATTTCAAAGGCTGCTCTGTATAAACATCTTCGGTCTCTATGAGCGGAAAGTCGTACAGCTCCTGCCAGATATCTCCTGCAGATCGTTTCTTTACCAGTATGTTTGAGGCTTCATCGGAGCAGAAAAAGTAATTGAAATAGCGTATGCGTTTCCTGAGTTTTTTTTCTTTAACCGGCAGTTCGTTTACCCTGTTGTTTTTTCGGGCAAAACATCCTTCCTGCAGCGGACAGGCCGGGCAGGCCGGCGACTTCGGCTTACACTGCAGCGCCCCAAATTCCATGATCGCCTGATTGTATAGCGATGGCTTTTGCCCGATGATCAGCGCTTGTGCCAGTTCTGCAAATGCTTTCTTACCGGCAGTGCTGTTGATCGCAGCATCAATTCCAAAGTAGCGGGATAAAAGCCTGAATACATTCCCGTCCAGAACAGGCCGGGACTCATTGGAAGAAAACGATGCGATGGCCGCCGCTGTATAATCTCCAATGCCTTTAAGGGCGATCAGATCCTTATAAATAACAGGAAATATTCCCCCGTACTTCTCCTGGATCTGTCTGGCTGTATACAACATGTTCCGCCCTCGTGAATAATATCCCAATCCCTGCCATAATTTCAATATCTGGGTCTCAGAAGCTGATGCAAAATCGGCAACGGTTGGGTAATTTTCTAAAAACCGGAGGAAATAAGGAAGACCCTGCTCAACCCGGGTCTGCTGAAGGATAATTTCCGAGAGCCAGATTACATATGCGTCAGTAGAACCTCTCCAGGGCAGCTCTCTTTTATTGCTTAAATACCATTTTACGATTTCGTTCTGAAAGATCATGTCTGCAAAAATACACTGTTATTATTTGTTTTTGGTAAAACTTGCAATTCACTGATATAAGAGATGATAAATAAATCATCTTTTATTTTCCTATCTCATTAAAAAGCAATACTTTTGCAACCCCAAAACACTTATAAAGTATAATACATTATAATTAAATAATTAGAGAATATGACTAAGGCAGATATTATTTCAGAAATATCAACGAAAACAGGAATTGAAAAAGTAGATGTGCAAGAGACCGTTGAAGCATTTTTCAAGGTGATCAAAAACAGCATGATCGGTGGTGAAAATGTATATGTAAGAGGTTTTGGTAGTTTTGTTGTTAAAAAAAGAGCACAAAAAACTGCTAGAAATATTTCTAAAAACACTGCGATCATTATCCCCGAACATTTTGTTCCAAGTTTTAAACCAGCAAAGGTTTTTGTTGATAAAGTAAAGAACAATTCTAAAAAAATAAGCGTAGAAGCCTAATCCGACCATGTCAAATAATATCCGATACAAACAACTAGGTATAATTGGAGCAATCGTATTGCTCATTGCATTTTTGTTTACACGTGATATTAAAGGACTGGTAAAGCCTAAAGAGGAAAACGGCAAAGGTGGACCGGCAAGTGCCGCCCAAATGGCTCCTGCCGGTCCGGCCCAGGAGATCAGCCTGACAGAGGTCTCTGCTACTGCAAAAAACCTGATCAGCACCAGCCTTGCTGCGGAAATTACTTCCCTGGAGACGACATTTAACGGCGCTTCCGAAAAAGATAAAGTTCAGACGGCAAAATTACTTGCTCAAAAATGGGATGACGTAGAGCAGTCCGCTCCAAGTGCTATGTATCTTGAGGTTGTTGCTTTGCAGGAACAAACGTTAGACAACTGGCTGATTACCGGTGACCGCTTTTTAAAAGCATTTGACAATACCAGGGACAGTCTGCTGCAACCAGCGTTACTACAAAATGCAAACGCTGCTTTTTCTAATGCCGTAAAAATAGATTCGACAAGTAATGATGCCAAAACAGGCTTGGGTATCACCATTGTTGAAGGAATGGGCATGCCTATGCAGGGTATAGCCATGCTGATGGACGTGGTTAAAAAAGACCCTAAGAATCTGAAAGCCAACATGAGTCTGGGTACATTCGCAATTAAATCGGGCCAGTTTGATAAAGCAATAGCAAGATTCAATGACATTATCGCCATCAAACCCTCACCTGACGCTTATTTCTATCTGGCTACTGCTTATGAAAATTTAGGTAAAAATACGGAAGCTATTGATGCCTATTTAAAAAGTAAAAAACTTGCTGCCAATCCTACGCTGTCTAAATTCATAGATGACAAGGTACTGGCGCTAAAAAGTAAAAATTAATAAACAGATTTATAAAAATATTTAAATTTCAAAATTATGCCAAGTGGTAAAAAAAGAAAAAGACATAAAATGGCTACGCACAAACGCAAGAAGCGTTTAAGAAAAAACAGACATAAGAAAAAATAGTTTCATTATGTTTTGCCTGGCAAACAAGGTTAAGATCTGATCATAGCCTTGTTTGTTGGTTGCATAGTTTTTTATTGTCCATGTGTTAATAAGGCTAAAAAGCCTTAAAATCTGTAGCTTTTGGTAAAAGAACTAATTATAGATTCCTCTCCATCGGGAGTAACCATAGCTTTAGTTGAAGACAAACAACTTGTAGAACTTCATAAAGAACAGATCAATAACAACTACGCTGTAGGCGACATTTATTTAGGCCGCATTAAAAAAATAATGCCGGGCCTAAATGCTGCGTTTGTAGATGTAGGTTATGAGAAAGATGCGTTTTTGCATTATTTCGATCTGGGTCCTCAGGTACAATCTTTAATAAAGCTAACTAAAATCAAGCGTAACGGCTCTGTTAATGGCACTTTGCTGGATAATTTCAAGCTAGAAGGAGACATCAATAAGGCCGGAAAAATATCTGAAGTGGTCAGCAAAAACCTTTTGCTCCCTGTTCAGATCGCCAAAGAGCCTATTTCAACAAAAGGCCCCCGTCTGAGCTCTGACCTTTCTATAGCCGGCCGGTACATTGTCCTTGTTCCCTTTTCTAATGTGATTTCTATCTCCAAGAAGATTAAGAGCAATACGGAACGCAACAGGCTGAAGAAGATCATTGAAAGCATTAAGCCTAAAAACTTTGGTGTGATCATCAGAACAGTATCTGAGAGCAAAGGTGTCGCTGAACTTCAAAAAGACCTTTTGGACTCTGTAGCCAAATGGGAGAATTTCATCAAAAAACTTCCGGAAGCAGAACCTGCCAAACGTGTTTGGGGAGAAATGGACCGGACGTCTACCTTGATCAGGGACATTTTAAGTACCGACTTCACCAATGTGTATGTAAATGATCAGAATCTTTTTGAAGACATTCGTTCTTATGTGCATGAGATCTCTCCTGAAATGGAAAAGATCGTTAAGTTATACCGCCATAAAGAACCTGTTTTTGAACATTTCGGTATTGAAAAGCAGATCAAAAACTCTTTTGGTAAAACGGTTAATTTAGCTGGTGGCGCATACCTTGTTGTAGAACATACTGAGGCCCTGCATGTCATTGATGTAAATAGCGGAAACAGAACTGCCAGCAAGGAAAACCAGGAAGACAATGCGCTTCAGGTAAACAAAGAAGCGGCAAAGGAAATAGCGCGGCAACTGCGCCTTAGAGATATGGGCGGTATTGTGGTCATCGATTTTATAGACATGCACAAACCGGTCAACCGTAAAGTGCTGTTTGATTACCTTAAAGACCTGATGCTCCTTGACAGGGCAAAGCATACGATCCTTCCGCCGAGTAAATTTGGTCTTGTTCAGATCACCCGTCAAAGGGTAAGACCTGAAATGAATATCGTAACCAGCGAAAAGTGCCCGGCATGCGATGGTACCGGAGAAATTAAGGCAAGCATTGTTTTGATGGACGATATCGAAAACAATCTGACTTATATTTTGCAGGAGCAGAATGAAAAAAACATTACGCTTTGCGTACATCCTTACATCGAGGCTTATATTAAAAAGGGCCTTATTTCCTTAAAATGGAAATGGTTCTTTAAATTCGGGCAAAGGATAAAGATTAAAGCTGTCCCTTCTTATAACCTGACAGAATTTCATTTTCTGTCGGCAAAGGACGAAGAGATTAAATTGTAGTGTTAAAGCTACTGTTTTAAATAAGTCTGATCTCCTATGGAGGTCAGACTTATTTATTTTAAGGGGTATTTATTTATACTTGAATTGACTAAATTCGACGATTAAAAATCACATCAATTGGCTAAAACTAAATCAGCGTATTTTTGTCAGAGTTGCGGATACGAATCTGCAAAATGGCTGGGAAGATGCCCTTCCTGCAATGAATGGAATACTTTTGTAGAAGAGATTACGGAAAAGGCGGGATCTAAAGTTCCCTCCTGGAAGACAAGCTCCGGATCGCAGCGTCTGAACCAACCGACAAAAGTCGATGACATTAAGACAGTAAATGAAGAAAGGATCCTGACAGGTGACCAGGAGCTCGACAGGGTATTGGGAGGTGGTCTTGTAGCGGGTTCAGTAGTACTTATTGGTGGTGAGCCCGGTATTGGAAAATCCACGCTGATGCTACAGCTGGCACTGAACATCACAGGAAAAAAAGTACTGTACATCTCCGGCGAAGAAAGCGAACAGCAGATCAAGATGAGGGCCGAGCGGATTACCAGTCAGCCGAAAGCAAACTGCTACATTCTTACGGAAACTTCTACACAAAATATATTCAAGCAGATTGAGACCCTGGATCCTGACATCATGATCGTAGATTCAATTCAGACCCTGCATTCTGCCCATATTGATTCTACTCCCGGAAGCGTTTCCCAGGTAAGGGAATGCACTGCAGAACTTTTACGGTTTGCCAAAGAAACCGACACGCCTGTTTTCCTGATCGGGCACATCACTAAAGATGGCACCATAGCCGGCCCAAAAATCCTGGAACACATGGTAGACACGGTCCTGCAGTTTGAAGGAGACCGCCATCATGTTTACCGTATTTTAAGGTCTATAAAAAACAGGTTTGGTGCCGCGGCCGAAATGGGCATTTATGCGATGCATGGCAATGGGCTGAGAGAGGTCTCCAATCCTTCAGAGATCCTGCTTTTACAAAGAGAAGAAGACCTGAGCGGAATTGCGATATCAGCCACACTGGAAGGCGCCAGGCCGATGTTAATAGAAACACAAGCGCTCGTCAGCACAGCAGCATACGGGACGCCTCAGCGGTCTGCTAATGGCTTTGATACAAAAAGAATGAATATGCTGCTTGCAGTCCTTGAAAAAAGATGCGGGTTTAAGCTGAGCACACGGGATGTATTTTTAAATATCGCCGGAGGAATTAAAGTAGAAGACCCTGCGATAGATCTTGCTATTTTAGTAGCCATCATCTCTTCCCATGAAGATATCTTTATCTCTTCCAAAATCTGTTTTGCCGCGGAAGTGGGACTGTCAGGAGAAATAAGAGCAGTAAACCGTATCGAACAAAGAATATCAGAAGCCGAAAAACTGGGATTTGAAAAGATATTCATTTCCAACTATAACCTCAAAGGCCTGGTAAGTACTAAATATAAAATTGAAATTGCAGGTGTCAGCAAGATTGAAGATGTTTTTTCCATGCTATTCGGATAGCTGTTTAAACATCTTTGTGGTGTGTAAAATCGCTTGAGATTTCTACAGATCGTGGAAAAAAATTCCCTGAGTATATTTTTGACATAATTTGATCAAATTTTTATCGTGCTGACTATTAATTAATTAGCGGCAACTTATCCGCATTCTAAACCTTGGCCTGTCATTTGCATATAGTTAATCGTTATCAGGCATTTATGCTTGCTGACAAACAATAGGGATGATTATCCTCGTTATCGATAGGTAACGAGGATTTTTTGTTTTATATGGAATTGTATTTATATATTTATTCTATAAATAAACCTCTTAATCCTAAAAAATGATTATTGTATTCATTATTATAGCTGTATTGCTGATCATAGGGGTCAGTTTCTACAACTCCCTTATTGGCAAGAAAAACCAGGTAACCAATGCCTTTTCGGCAATAGATGTGATGCTCAAAAAAAGATTTGACCTGTTGCCCAACCTTGTTGAAACTGTAAAACAATACATGCAGTACGAAGGTGACCTGCTCACCAGAGTAGTCGAACTGCGTGCCAAAGCCGGCAGTGCAAGCCTGAGTAATGAGGAGAAGCTGGATCTTGATAAACAGCTGAGTTCAGGCGTGAGGGGTATAATGGTCAACGTCGAAAATTATCCCGATCTGAAGGCTAATCACAGTTTCATCAACCTGCAGAGTACCTGGACAGAAAGTGAAGAACAGATTGCCGCTGCCAGAAGGACTTATAATGCAGCAGTAACCAATTACAACGATGCGATCATGATGTTTCCGGGAAGTATGTTTGCCGGCATGTTAAATTATCAGCCTATTGAAGTTTTGGCCAATACCGAAGAGGAGCGAAAAAATGTTAGTGCCAGAGATCTTTTTAACAGTTAATGGCCGAACAAATAAGCATCGCGGATGTGTCTTTCGAGGCAGCATTGGCAGCCCTGGAAGTTCAGCGAAAAACCGTTTCCGCCCAGAGGCTGAAGTCCTATTTTTTTATTGGAGGAGGCATCCTGCTAATTGGCATTGGGGTCGTCCTTGGTAATCTTGTCCTGGTATTTGGAATTTCGGGTGCAGCGCTGCTGATCACAGGCATTATATTTTTATCTAGGGCCAGCAAAAATTTTAACGATTACAGGCATGGGTTTAAGCAAAGGGTCATCACCTCTGCGTTGAAGTCAGTCGACCAAAGCCTGGAATTTGATTACGAAAACGGCCTGTCTGAACAGGATTTTGTTTTCTCACAGCTGTTCAA
>NZ_DATHGC010000085.1:0-11799 GCF_035317785.1 Pedobacter sp.
CACAGGAACTGATGTATCTGATAGAAGAACTGCACAAGAACGATATCGCCGTCATCCTGGACTGGGTACCCTCTCATTTTCCGGGAGATGCACACGGGCTTTATCATTTTGATGGAACCCATCTTTATGAACATGCCGATATGCGCAAAGGATTTCATCCGGATTGGAAGTCTTACATCTTCAATTACGACAGGAACGAGGTCAGGTCCTTCCTGATCAGCAACGCCATGTATTGGGTCGACAAGTTTCATGCAGATGGACTGAGGGTCGATGCAGTGGCTTCTATGCTTTATTTCGACTTTTCCAGGAAAGCAGAAGAAGCGGCTACAAATGAATACGGAGGCAGCGAAAACCTGGGTGCCATCTTGTTTCTCAAAGATATGAATGAAGCCATTTATGGCAATTACGAAGGCGTGCATACCATTGCCGAAGAAAGCAGTACCTATCCCGGTGTTACCCATCCGGTATTTGCGGGCGGTTTAGGCTTCGGCATGAAATGGATGATGGGCTGGATGAACGATACATTGAAATTCTTCAAGAATGATCCCATCAACAGGAAATTTCATCACCATCAGCTGACCTTTAGCGTTACTTACGCTTTTAGTGAGAACTTCATGCTGCCTTTCTCCCATGATGAAGTGGTGCATGGCAAGTCTTCCATGATCTATAAAATGCCGGGAGATGAATGGCAGAAGTTTGCCAACCTGCGCGTGCTCTATGCTTACATGTTTACCCAGCCCGGTACCAAACTGCTGTTTATGGGCAATGAATTTGCACAGACCCATGAATGGGACTTTAAGAGTTCCCTGGACTGGCACCTGCTCAAACACCCGCCCCATATTGGGATGCAGAAAACGGTAAGGGCCATCAACAAGCTGTACAGGTCCGAACCAGCACTGTACGAATACAGTTTTTCTCCTGAAGGATTTGAGTGGCTCAATGCAGACGATTCCCAAAATTCCATTTATATCTACATCAGAAAAGGGACCAAAGCAAAAGATACCCTGATCGTGATCTTAAACCTTACGCCGGTATACAGGGAAGGGTACCGCCTTGGTCTGCCATTCAAGGCCAAATGGAAGGAAATCTTCAATACCGATGCAGAAGAGTTTTTCGGCAGCGGCAAATCAAATGACGGCCTCTTGCTTCCGGAAGAACAGGAATGCAATGGCAGGGAACATTCTATCGTAATGGACGTACCGCCTTTGGCCGCCTTAGTTTTAAAACAAGGAAAATAAGCAGGATCATTGCTAAGCCTGACAGGATATATGGGATAAAACAGCTACTTGCAGGCTGAAGTACAATGTTTTGATCATGGCCCATATAGACCAGTGCATCCCAGTAGTAGGGAAGGTATTCCAGTTCAGAATTGTGCTTAAGGGATAACCAGTTTAACTTGGACTGGTGCAGTGCGGCAGCTATTTTTTTTCCTTCGAGCATATACCGGTAACAATCCGCAGTAATTGCGGACGCAGCATCATCATTCACATTCCATAACCCGGCTATGGTACCTTGAGTTCCTATGGCTGCAAACCCGCGGCTCAGACTAATTATTCCTTCTCCGGCAGCCAACATGCCATCCGCAGTTCTGCAGGCACTGAGCATGACCAATGCAGGTGCATTTTGCCGGGCCGACAGTTCAAATAAAAAGACCTGATCATCGTCCAGCACAAGTGCTGGTTCCTTTTGCGTACTGGATAAATAAGCATGGGTGCCAATATGCAGCACTGCAGACCGGTCAAACGCCTCAAAGAAATGTTTCACACTCGCGTCTTTATCCATCAGAAATTTCCCTGATACGATGTCCTTTATCGCCTCTGCTTCTTTTTCTACAGCAGGAATGTATTGCCTGGCTGTACCCTGATGGGCAATGAACAGTCCAGTGAACCCCTTGCTGCTATTTTTGCGGAAAGACTGATTGACGAGGGTTTGAATGGAGAAAGCATAGGATAACGAAGCTTTCTTTATCAAAAACGGCCATGCCGGTATAGAAGAGACATAAGTGCTGTCAGTGATCAGGCCGTCAAAAGACAAATATCCGGTCAGCTCATCTGGTATGATGATGAGCTGATCATCCTTAACGATCTTAAAGGGAGACACCAGGCTTTTATAGACGGCGTTTGAAGCTTTAAAGAATTTTTGCGGGTCATTCATCATGGCCTCAGGACCTTTATGATAATAGGTTTGTGAAAAATCTGCGATGCTCTTTTTTATTGAAGCTGCCCCGGTGATTTTGTTGATGTGAATGATCCGGCGGTTTTTTACCTCAATGACATAAATATCATGGATGCCCAGGAAATACTCGATCAGGTGTGCGCTGGCCGGCAGCCGGTTCAGCAGCCCCGATGAAACAGGATCATTGTCCCATACCCGGTTCAGAGCAGGATATTTTTCCTCCAGTTTCTTTTCGGCAGTTTCCAGTTTAAATTTGAGTTCGGCAATTTTACTACCCTGAGATTTCAACGCTTCAGGATTCTGGAGCATCTCTTTTTCGTAATAGGAGATCTCCCTTTCCAGCAGCTGTCTGTGAGCGAACAGGGCATCGCCGGTTTGCAGTGTCATTTGCTGCTGGTTTCGTCTGATCTCATCCAGCAAAGTACGTGCTTTACTCTGTTCAGCAATGTCTGTGATCACTTCGGCATAATGATAGGCATTAGTTTTCTCCAGCAGGCTAAATGCCAGCCCGATTGCCATTTCGGCCCTTTGTTTCGTCTCCGACTGAAAGCGCTGCCTGGTCTTTACATCAGCAAGTTCAAACCTGATTCTGTCCGCTGCCAGAAGGGAGAACATGACGTTTTCCAATGCCTCCCTTTCTTTGCTGAGCATGACATAAGCCAGGGCCTTTTGATAAAAAACATCGATGATCCTGTTGTCGCCAAATATTTTTTCCTTATTTACAGTCTGATCGCTATTCAGCAGGCCAAAGGCGTTCAGGTTTTGGTTAAAATAGACGAGGGCTTCCATAGCTTTATGTTCAGCCAGCTTTATCCGGCCCAGCTGGGTGATGAGGTATGCTTTCTCCCTGAGCCGGTTTCCATTATAATGCTGATCGTTGATCTTCAAGCCCAAATGGTAGTATTTTGCCGCTGCAGCATAGTGATGTTTGGCCAGTTCCACATCACCCGCCGTCGTGTAGCTGCTCAACAACCAGTAGGCCGTGTCAAAATCCGGTATTCGTTGCTGTTGCCTGACTATGTTGGCTGTGATGACCCTTGCCGCGAGGTCCAGTTCATTCCTGTCTTTATAGATATCGGCAAGCGTATTGTTCAGCAGGATAGTGGTATTGAGCGCAGTCGTCTTTTTCAATCCAAGGTTAATAGATGCTTCCGCTTTTTCATAATCTCCGACAGAACGGTATGAGATCGCCATATTGTTATAAGCACTGGCAGCTTGTTCATTGTCGTGGTCCCGCAGGGCAAAATCCAAGATCTTTTGCTGGATAAAAAGTGCCTTTTCATAATCTCCCAGCCGGGTGTAGTTATTTGCCCAGGGCTTCAGCACATAATCCGTAATCTCCGTATTGAGCTTGTTGTCTGTCCAGAAATTATAGGCTCTTTCATAAGAATTTATGGAAGCCAGGATCTCGCCTGCATACAGTTGATTGTAGCCCAGATTGCTCAGCATAATGAGCCATGCTTCTTTTTCAGGAGCAGACACCGGCTTTCGCCAGATTTCCTTTTCAGTAGCCATTAAAAACGGCAGGGTTTGCCTGGGTGCATTGTAACTGTAATCCACTCTTGCGTACAGCCACTCCGCAAGGTTATTTGTTTTCTTTAAGGAATCCAGTTTTTTTAAGAGCGAAGAAGGAATGATGATGGTTTGGGCCATTGCAGACGCAACCCATACTGACAAGCAAAGAAAAATGCAGTATCCTAATTTAGCTGACCTCATTCCACATCATTTCAGCTAAAATAACCTTTTTTAGCTTAAAACTTCCAGGTCAGGTACGTGACCATCCTGTTGCTTGTATTTTGAAGAGTAAATAAGTACCGGAACCCAATAGATGGCCCCACATGGACCTTACCCAATTGCACATCGGCAAACAGGGTGTTCTGAAAGTCGTTGAAGCTGCTCTTTATCTTATCATAGGTCTTGCTGATGGTGGTCGTAGTGCCGGGCGACTGTATGAACTCCAGCACTCCGGTCCGTGACGGCAAAGCCTGCTTGTCCAGGTTAAAAGAGACCAATGTCCCCACACCTGCCCCGAAGTACTTGTTGAAGTTGCGCCTCAGTTGCAAGGGCACCACATTGATAGTGACCACTTTAATCACCGCGCTGCTGTCTATATAATTGACCCGTGCTTCTTCCCGTTTACCATTGGCATTCTCTATCGCTACAATCCTGCCATCGCCCGGAGTGCGCTTGATCAGGTATTCTTTTTCCGCGTACGAGCTCATGTACAGTTCAGCCTGTAGAAAATACCTGTGCGGTGCATAGGGCGCAATACTCGCCCCAAAACTGATGTTCTTTTGGCCGGAAAAAGGAGAATTGCCATTTTCAAAAGGAAAGCCGTAACCGGCGATGACACCCGGCGATAAACCCATTTTGTATTTGCCAACAGAGCGGTTGGTATAGATCGGGTCATTCTTGTCAAATACAATGGCCGCCCCGCTCTTAAAGGGAAGCTTTTTAGGCCTCTCTTTAAACCCGATATTATATTCAATAAAACCCATGGTCGAATCGGCATCTTTAACCCCTTTTTGCTGCATGCCCGGCAGGTAAATGTTCTTAAAAACAAAATGAACACTATCAGCTGTCCTTATCGTATCCAGGCTGCTTTGACTGGCGTAGCCAGAAGAATCACTCATCATCAGTTTGGGTTTGGAATCCAGGATCTCTATGGAAGCCATGTCGAGCACCTCAGCGATCGCCACACCCACATCTACTTTTTTAGCCGGACCCTTACCCGTGTTCTGGAACCTCACTTTGTAGGTCAGCTTTCTTTTTTTACCCGTCAGGCGAAAATTCATCCTGCTGTTTTTCATCATCATCTTATTGGGATCATGAGAAGCGACGATCTGCAGTTCCATAGTGAAAGTTTCAGCCGGTACTAACGGATCACTGGGTGTAAACAGACCCGTCAGCCGGACTACGGCGTTGGTATCTTTGATCATGTCGGGTGTGGTTTTGAACTGCATGAACAGGAACCTCTCCTCACCCGCTTTCAGGTTGTCAAACTTCCAGCTCTCTCCCGTTTTGAAGGCAGCCATTTTTTCTTTGATCAGTGCAATGCCTTCCGGATCCAGTACAGCAACATTCACACCGCCATCAATCATTCCGGAAAGCCCATGAAGATCGTTGGGCCCTGGCACAAAGCCGTAAAAAACATCAGGGGCACTGCCTGGTTTCAATATTGAGACAGCACCAGTTTTGTCAAACCGGCTTTTCTGCTCCTTATGATAAACCCTGGTTTCAGTCAGCTCAAAATTGTCCCTGTTAAATTCCCTGTCGTTATACAAAATCGTCAGAGTCCCTCCTAAACTGGCCAGTCCGTTTTCCCTTTTATTTTTATACCCGAATATCAGCATCATGTCCTCCCCGGGTTTGGGCATACAATTGCTCCTCATCTCAATGGAACCGCCCGATTTGAAGAATGCCGAATCAGCACCGGAGGTACCTGATACACCGGAAGCGCTCGAAGCCAGCACCGGCCTGCTGCTCCCCGGCTTTAAGGGTTTTGGCCGGGTAGGGGGGCGTTTGCCATCGTCATAGCTATTGGTCGCAAACAAGCGCACATTGCGCAATAGTGAATCAGGAAACACATGTTCAGGTTCCTTGTCAAAAGAAAAAGAACCATCTCCAAATTCCCAGAAATAAGTATAAAAGGGTTCAGGTGCGCCAGCTATTGGCCTTAAAGGCCTCAGCACAGAACTGAACTTTACCACGCCGTTCTCCTCTTTGTAATTGATAATAGCAGGTACTGTGTCTTCGGGGAGTGTCTGAAGCGGCAATGGTTTTGCTGCCTGCAGGCCTTTTGTTTTTTCAGCTTCGCCCTGCGTTCTTTTGGCCTTGTGTTGGGCAACAGCAGGCTGTATAGCGGTAAGCAGAAGAGCAGCCCCTGTGACAATCGGCAGCCATATGCGTAGACGTGTTTTCATCAGTATCCATTTGGTAGATAGCAAGGAGGCCATCTATGATTAAAAGTACAATAAATTTTTGAACGTCATTGCGAGGTACGAAGCAATCTCAGATGTGGGATTGCTTCGTACCTCGCAATGACGTGATGCAGATCAAAACGTGATGCAGTCAGCATATTCCGGATCAAAGACCTTAATAACTATCCAAGCTATTGATCGCAGCCTGAACTGCGGCTTCAGTGGTTTCAGCTAAAGTCAGTGTAATGTTTTGACTGGCAGAGATTGTAGTTTCCACAGCTGCGTAATAGAACCTTCCGTCTTTAATAGAGAAAGCAAGCATCCGGCCTTCAGCACCTATCGGCATCATATTGTCATAGCTTTTTACTCCGCTGCCATTTGCCGTGTACAACTGCGCCGCCACATTACTGCCCTTTGCACAAAAGAAGACAAAGGTCTCGCCGCTAAATCCGCGGAAGGAGGCAAAAGTACCCGGGTTATTGGCCACATCAACAGTCACCGTAGTTTTAGGATTGGCATAGCTGTAAAATACATCACAGTTGATCCAGCCCAGGTTGCCAAAATCGAAGGTGAAGTTTGAAGCAGTTACCCCTACCTCTTTACCGCCTACGCCATTTGCCGCCCTTGGCGCAGCCCAGCCCATCTGTGCGCCCGCTGCAGCTACAATGGGTTTGTCTGCCTGATCCACACCCACCCAAAGCTGCGTAAAGCCCGAAGTTTTCTTAGTAGGAATAGAGATTTTGATCGGCACAGCCAGGTTCTGGTCCACACTGGAACCATCAGATTTGACATCCACAAAGATGAACCCGTCTGAAGCCAGCGGAGCGCCAGAAGCGTGATTGGTATTGGTGCCGCTCAAAAGTACAGCACTTCTTCTCAACACTTCAAATACTTCGACGCTGACATTACCGGTCACCGGCACGCCGCCTTTGGTCAAAGAACCTACCGGGAAGATTATTTTTGTGCCGTCCAGAAAGGTCAGCGTTTGCGGCAGGGCCGAAGCGTTGATTTCCTTTACCTGTTTTTGCGAGCCAAACTTTGCCATAAATTCTTTGGCAGTATTTACCGTATTGTCTCCTACCGAATGGTTTTCTTTTTTACATCCAATGGTTAAAGCAATCATTGCGATGAATAGTACTGATGTTAAGTTTAAAGTTTTCATGTTCGTGTTTTTTAAATGTGATTCGAATAGATATCAACGGCAATAAAATTTTGTTACCCCCCTTATCAAAAGAAATTTTAAATTAGTGGCGATATGCTCCATTATAAATCTGCCAATGGCTAAAAACATACATGCCGACCAGCGGTACATTACCGGCCTGGTCAATAATGATACATCGGTCATCAACGAAATTTATAAGCATTGCGCCAGCAAGGTCAAGTCCTGGATCACGTTTAATAACGGGAGCGAAGACGACGCAGCAGATATTTTTCAGGAAGCATTAATGGATGTCTACCGCCAGGGCAAATACAAATCACTGGAACTGACCTGTCCTTTTGAACCCTACCTGCTGCTGATCTGCAAACGCAAGTGGCTCAACCAGATTAAAAAAAGATCCATAATACAGGTAACAAATAGCGAGGAAGATTTATTACATATCGGAGAAGATACATTTGCCCATGCAGATGAACTTGAAAAGCAGGAGCAACAATCGAAATTGTTTTACAGCGCTTTTGAGAAATTGGGCGAGCGCTGTAAAGAGATCATTTCGTGGAGCATGAAAGGCGAGGCACAGGAAAAAGTAGCCGAGACCCTGGGTGTTACTTATGGCTACCTGCGGAAAAAGAAATCTGAATGTATGGCTTCTCTGATAAAAATGGTTCAATCGATAAAAACAGAAGGACAATGAACGAAGATAAAATATTAGCCGTGGCCCGATACCTTGAGGGCGATATGGAAGCCGGAGAAAAAGCAGGGTTTGAAATGTCCCTTCAATCAGATGCAGCGCTGCAGGAACTCGTCGCTCAGTATAAAGACATTCACCAGAGCTTAAAGTTGAGAATTGCTCCGGACGAGCAGGACAAGCAGGTAGAAAGCACGCTGAAAGACCTGAACCGGCAGTATTTCAAAAATGAGCCTGCTGTAAATGAGGCCCCTGCCGATAAGGCTTCCTTCAGTGCGGCCCAGACAAAAGAAACCAAAACCCTTTCTTTAAAACCTTATCTCAAATGGATCAGTGCAGCAGCAGTGCTGCTGATCGGGCTTTTCATCTGGGCGCCCTGGTCATCTGGCCTGTACGAAAAATACAGTTTCAGCAAACAAATGTCAGTGACAGAGCGTGGTGCAGATAACCAGGCGCAGCTCTCCAAAGCAGCGGAACTCTACAATAAAGGGGACTATGCAGAGGCCAGGAAAATACTGGGAAAAGAATACATGTTCAACCCTCAGAGTCCATTGCTGACTTATTACTTTGCCATCACGCTGATAGAGACGAAGCAGACTTACGAAGCCAGGACACTGTTGAAACACTTGTATGAAGGCCAGTCCGTATTTAAGTACGATGCTGCTTTTTACGCAGCACTCAGCCTGGTAAAAGAAGATAAAAAGGCAGAAGCTGTTGAATGGCTCCAAAAGATTCCGCAGGAAAATGCCAACTATGCAAAAGCACAAGAGCTGATCGCTGAACTTAAAAAATAGCCCTTGCAGAACTTAAAAAGCGGCCCTTGTAGAATTAAAGTCATATCACTCACAATGAGTTCAGTTTAGGTGGGACAGGTAGTAATTTTGCAGCTCATTGTACATAACTATGAAAAAACTGCTTGCAGATCTCCCGTATTCCATATTAGACCTCGCTACTGTAATAGAAGGAAAAACACCCGCCGATACGTTTAAAAACAGTGTTGACCTTGCTCAGCATGTAGAAAAATGGGGTTTTCACCGCTATTGGCTTGCCGAACACCACAACATGATCAGCGTGGCCAGTTCAGCTACTTCGGTCGTGATCGGGCACATCGCCAATCATACCAAAACCATCAGGGTAGGCTCAGGAGGCATCATGCTGCCCAATCACTCCCCACTAATCATTGCCGAGCAATTTGGTACTTTGGAATCTTTATTTCCCGGCCGCATAGACCTTGGTCTGGGCAGGGCACCCGGTACAGATCAGGTTACGGCAATGGCCATCAGGGGCGAGCGCTTCAGCGGAGTCAATGATTTCCCTAAAGATATATTAAGACTGCAAAGATATTTTTCTGCCGAAAACAGCACCAGTGCTGTAAGGGCCATTCCCGGCGAAGGTCTTGATATTCCCATCTGGATATTGGGCTCGAGTACGGACAGTGCACACCTCGCTGCGGCTATGGGCTTGCCTTATGCCTTTGCCAGCCATTTTGCCCCTGCGCAGCTTTTGAACGCCATCAAAATCTACAGAGAAGAGTTCAAACCATCGCAATACCTGGACAAACCTTATATTTTAGCTTGCGTCAATGTGGTGGCCGCTGATACCGATGCAGAAGCAGAAAAACTGGTGACCTCACTCTATCAATTGTTTAGAGGAATAGTCACCGGCAAAAGAATGCTGCTGCAACCCCCGGTTGATAGTATGGAAGACATATGGGATGAGTTTGAAGAAGCACAGGCCAGCCAGATGCTTGCCTGCACCTTTGTGGGCAGCAAGGATACCATCAAGGCCGACCTGCAACGCTTTATAGAGCAGACACAAGTCGACGAGATCATGGCCAGTTCGCATATTTATGACCATCGGGCCAGGCTGCGATCTTATGAGCTGATGGCAGAAGTGTTTATATAAACACACTATTGCTTATGCTGTTGCCATCCTCTGCTACAAAAGTGATGTAACAGTGCATAGGAGCGGTCAGGTAAGCAGGGGGCAGTTCAATAAAATCTTTGAGTGCCTTTCTTTGCGCCCCTATTAAAACGCAGACCACATTCTCATTCGACGCAGGCAGATGATCAGGGTCAGGATAGTAGATGAGCAGCATGGCGCGGTCGTTCAGTATATTGTCATGAACAAGCGGATCAAGGCCCCAGGTAAATTCCAGGCCTCCGGGAACAACATTGACATTTGGTTCAAATGCAGGCGGCAATGAACCCTGACTGACCAGTAGTTGACTATAATCAATACTGATTTCCGGATAGGCACCCAGGCAGGCATGCTTAAAATTGTAAGACACGGCTTCATTGAAAGGGTTTTTATCTGTCCCCTTCACCACCAGTTTAAAGCCCACATTGATCACAGTAAGCATGGCACCCAGTGTGGTGTTTAGCAAAGAAATCTTTTGTCTTACCGCCAATTGCTTTACGCTGGCAGGTTTAGTGCTTTTACCCTTTGTGCGTACCAAATCTTTTCCATTGCGGTTGTAGCCTACGAGGTCACCCAGTTTGCCCGAGAAACCCCCAAATAGTCCTTTAGGTAATCTTGCCATTTTTATTTAGGTTTAAATTCTTTCCTGTCGGGAGTTAAACTTACACATCAAACCAGCTGCCACCAATCTGCGCAGACAGATTGCACAAGCATACAGAAGATCTAACTTAGTCTCCCGATAGGCTGGGGACTAAGCAAACACTACGATGAGACTATGATTAGGCTGCTGAAGGGCTACTGAAATAAATACGGATGAAAGGAAATTGCATATCCGAATGTGCAAAATTAGTTGAAAACTGCACATTCAGATGTGCAGTTTTTGGAGTTTCTAAGAAATTAACAGAAGCTTAATACACTGGTTTTATATTTTACATCCAAATATTATTCACATTTACCATAAATATCACTAATTTTAAAAAAGGGATAACTAACTGTTTTCATGGCTAAACTGCACATTTCAGTGAAAGTGACCCCTCCATTTCGGTGCAAAGTGGCCGCAAATTAGATTGCCGAGTGAGTTAAAAAGTTCCTTTCCCTCTGAACCAATATAACCAACACCCCGGACTTATCGTCCATAGCTGCAAAAGCTCATCCAATCACACTTCAGATTATATTTCCCTGGGAAATGGCGCTCCAGACCGCATTCCTTCGACACATCCATGCCTTGACCTCAAATAAGGCGATATAAATGCTCCAAGAGTCCAAACCAACCATGACCCAAGCCTAAGGGGAGAAAAGCTTTTTAAGGCTTCTATTTTGCCCCATCTGACAAAAATAAATACAGAAATTTTGATTAGAAATATGCACTTCAGACCTAAAAACGGCCACTTTGCCCCGAAATAAGGCGTCAGTTTGGAGCGAAACAGGGTGTCAGTTTAAACGCGGAACGAGTGGCCACTTTTGGCGAAATACCCAGGCTTATACCCTAGTGCCGGGCAAAGAGCCCTGGGAGACAAGGCAGGTAACGATTGGGTTTTGGAAAGCGGGAGAGTTGTCGGTGATCAAGGACAGCTTTTTTTTGCAAAAGCCTTCATTTCACCATCTGGAATATGCTGCGGGTACGGTGCTGCGCAGCATTTCTTATGATGCCCTTCAGGTAATGAAGCTTAAGACGGTTGAAACGAATGAACTGATCGCTAAGATCCTCGCCAACGATTATACAAAGGTTGCTGAGCGGACGGAATTTCTCAAGATGCCTTCCGATGAAAGGTATGATTCGTTTCTTGATCATTTTGGTGCAAAAATAGAGCAGTATTTTGAGCTGAAGGCCATAGCGAGCTACTTGGCAATGGACCCGACTACGCTAAGTATATTGAGGCGGTAGTGAAATATTATGTTTGTATTTGCTTATGAATAAGGTACTTCATATTAAAAGGCAA
>NZ_DATHGC010000086.1:0-23538 GCF_035317785.1 Pedobacter sp.
CGCCGCCTTCGGCGGCTTATACCTGGCCAATGTCAACTGGGATCTTTTCGCTTTTGGCAGGATTAAGGAAAGGGTGAAAGTGGCCAATACGATACTGGAAAGAGATCAGAATGACCTGACCCAGGAGAAGTTTCAGCAGGAGATCAAAGTTTCTGCAGCTTACCTGAACCTGCTGGCAGCTCAAAGGCTAACGAAATCTCAGGAAAAGAACCTCGAAAGAGCCATTACTTTTAAAAATACTGCGGTGATCAGAGCGCATAACGGACTAATTGCCGGAGTAGATTCTTCGCTTGCCAAAGCGGAGGTTTCCAGCGCAAAGATCGCATTAACCAGAGCGAAAGACCTGGAGCAGGAACAGGCCAACCGGTTAGGTATACTCATGGGCATAACAGCAACCAATATGCAACTGGATACTGCCTCTATCGCCAGGATACCCATGGAAATGTATGCAGACAGCGTATTAAATGAAAAAACCCATCCTTTGCTGCAGTTTTACAAAAGCAGAATAGATGTGAGTAACGAGCAGGCAAAACTATTCAGCAAATCGTATTTTCCCACCTTCTCCCTTTTCGGTGTGATACAGGGAAGGGGATCTGGATTTAGCTCCGGCTATGCACAAGATCAAACAGCTTTTACCCAGGGATATGCTGATGGAGTAAATCCCACCAGGGGAAATTATCTTTTAGGTGCCGGTATGGTCTGGAACCTGACAAGCATCCTGCGTACACGTCCGCAGGTTCGGGCACAGCAATTTCAAAGTAAGGGTTTGCAGAACGAATATGAACTTGTTGATCAGCAGTTGCACGCCCAGCTTGCACTTGCAAATACCAAGCTAAAAAATGCGGTAGACAACTACAATGAAGCACCCGTTCAGGTCAAAGCAGCATCAGATGCCTATATGCAGAAAAATACATTGTATAAAAATGGGTTAACAACCATCGTGGATCTTACCCAGGCCCTGTACACCCTTAACCGTGCGGAAACCGACAGAGATATCGCGTATAATAATGTGTGGCAGGCACTCCTGCTGAAATCTGCTGCACTCGGAAACTTTGACCTCTTCATCAACGAATTTTAACCAGCCATTTCCATGAATTTAATCCGCTTTGCACTTAGAAAACCCATCTCTATCCTCGTACTGGTTGCCGGGCTATTCTTCTTTGGTATTGGCGCCATAAATAGCATCAAGGTAGACATCCTGCCAAAGATGAACCTCCCGGTCATATACATTGCCCACCCCTTTGGCGGTTATACCCCCAACCAAATGGAAGCTTATTTCGGCAAGCAATACGTTAACATTCTCTTGTTTGCCAATGGCATCAAGACCATCGAGACCAAAAACATTCAGGGTTTAATGCTCATGAAGCTGACCTATTATGAAGGGACCAATATGGCTCAGGCTGCCTCCGAGCTGAGTGCACTATCTAACCGAGCACAGGCAATTTTTCCTCCGGGATCACAGCCGCCCTTCATCATCCGCTTTGACGCATCTTCGCTTCCAGTCGGACAATTGGTACTGAGCAGCCCCATCAGGACAAATAACGAATTGCAGGACATTGCCAATACTTACATTCGCGCCTCTTTTACTTCTATACCCGGATTGCTGGCACCAGCGCCATTCGGAGGAAGTCCGCGTACAATAGAGATCGATGTAGATCCGGCACTGATGCGTTCACACAACCTGACTGTAGACCAGGTAGTTGAAGCGATCAAAATCAACAACCAGACGGCGCCCCCTGGTAACGTCCGCATCGGTGATAAAAATTACCTTACCCCAACCAATTATACCATCAAAAACGTTAAAGATTTTGAAAACATCCCTTTATTCAAGGGCGGCGTTCAAAACCTTTATTTGCGTGATGTGGCCGTAGTTAAGGATGGTGCAGATGCTACTGCAGGCTATGCTTTGATCAATGGCAAACGCTCTGTCTATCTGAGTATCGCCAAATCGGGAGATGCCTCGACCTGGGATGTGGTGAGTAACCTGAAAAAGAATCTCCCACAGATTCAAAGCACTTTACCAGAGGACGTTAAACTGTCGTATGAGTTTGACCAGTCTGTTTATGTGATCAATGCGGTAAAAAGTCTGATCAGTGAAGGTGCCATTGGCGCAATACTCACGGGGTTAATGGTATTGTTATTCTTAGGCGACAAACGTGCCGCGCTGATCGTTATCCTGACCATCCCTACCTCTATAATTGCAGGAGTATTGTTCCTGAAATTATTCGGACAAACCATCAACATCATGTCTCTAAGCGGCCTGGCGCTGGCAATTGGTATTTTGGTAGACGAATCGACTGTAACCATAGAGAACATCCATCAGCATTTTGATATGGGCAAGCCCAAGGCCCTGGCAATCTGGGATGCCTGCAAGGAGATCGCCTTCCCAAAACTGCTCATCCTATTGTGTATACTGGCCGTATTTGCGCCTGCGTTTACAATGTCTGGTATTCCAGGAGCCCTGTTCCTGCCGCTAGCGCTGGCTATAGGATTTTCTATGACTGTGTCTTTTTTTCTGTCGCAAACGTTTGTGCCGATCATGGCCAACTGGCTAATGGTTGCGCATCCTAAAAAAACGCCTAAACACAGTAAGGCGATCACTGATGATGAGGCCATCTTTAAACAATCCGGACTGAGCCTTGAATCTGAAAAAGACACACTTGATCAGAAAAAAATACTCGTGGAACGCGAAGATTTCAGCGATGATGGCAAAATTTCCCTATTTGAAAAATTCAGAAACCGGTTTATGCGTTTTCTAAACCGGCTTATGCCCCATCGTAAACCCGTTGTACTGGCCTACCTTCTTGTTGTAATTGTCGCAGCCGTCTTTTTACTTACCAATATAGGAAGGGATGTTTTGCCTAAAGTAAATTCAAGCCAGTTTCAATTGCGCATGAAGGCACCTGACGGAACCAGACTGGAACGCACAGAAGCAAAGGTAAAAGTAATTCTTAAGGAAATTAAAAGAATGGTTGGAGACGAGCATTTAGCGATCAGTTCAGTATATCTTGGACAGCATCCTGCGACATTCTCAGTAAACCCGATTTATTTATTTATGGCCGGGCCACATGAAGCGGTGTTTCAGGTTGGTCTGAAAGACTACCATGAAGACATGGAGGAGTTTAAAGACGAATTAAGAAAAAATATTAAAAAGATCGAACCAGACATCAGTTTATCTTTTGAACCAATAGAACTAACAGATAAAGTGCTGAGCCAGGGTTCTCCAACTCCGGTAGAAGTGCGTATAACAGGCAAAAACAAGAAAATCAATGAGACTTATGCAAAAAAAGTACTTGCAGAGCTCAAACAAATCCCATACCTCCGTGATGTTCAGATTGCCCAGTCTATTAAATATCCCTCTTTGAATATAAATATAGACAGGATCAAAGCTGCCCAGCTGGGGGTAGACATGACCGACGTATCCAGATCGCTGATCGCTTCTACCTCGTCGTCACGCTACACCGATAAAAATGTGTGGGTAGATGAAAAGATTGGCCTAAGCTATAATGTTCAGGTACAGGTTCCATTTAACCAGATGAATACCAGGGAAAATATCGGAGAGATCCCCTTGCTCAGAAACAACACCAGACCTATCTTAAGTGATGTAGCCAGTATTAGCACAGATACTACCTATGGGGAGAACGATAATGCTGGCGCAATGCCATACCTTTCGGTTACCGCTAACCTGAACAAGACGGACCTGGGCACTGCCAGTAAAGACGTAGCTAAAGCCATTGCGGATCTTGGGGAATTGCCCAGGGGGCTAATTGTAAAACCAGTAGGCATGATCAATGTACTTTCAGACACCTTAGACAGTTTACAGTCTGGATTAATAGTGGCTATAGTGGTGATATTCCTCATGCTTTCAGCCAACTTCCAGTCTTTCAAAGTGCCTTTGGTGATCCTGACTGCAGTACCGGCCGTTATACTCGGATCTTTGCTGTTGCTGCGCATCACCGGCTCCACCTTAAACCTTCAATCTTACATGGGGATCATCATGTCTGTCGGTGTATCCATAGCAAATGCGGTATTGCTCATTACCAATGCCGAGCATCTGCGCAAACATAGCGGCGATGCAATAAGTGCGGCAAGAGAAGCAGCAGCCTTAAGAATAAGACCTATCATTATGACCAGTGTGGCTATGGTTGCGGGTATGCTTCCTATGGCCATTGGACATGGTGAAGGAGGTGATCAGGTATCTCCATTGGGCAGAGCGGTGATTGGAGGTCTGATCGCCTCAACCATTGCGGTTTTAATCGTCCTGCCATTGGTTTTTGCCTGGGTACAGGGCAAGGTTACCACACAATCGATCTCCCTTGATCCTGAAGACAAGGAAAGCAAACATTACATCAAAGGACTAAAAGAATAATTTACGTATTTTAAAATAACACAATGAGAACAAATCTATTTCGAAATACAATTGCCATGGCAGGCGGCATCGCTTTACTCACTCTAATAAATGGATGTAATGCCAAAGCAGAAAAAGAAGGAGGCAAAAAAGAGAGGCCGGTTGCCATTGCAACTTTTAAACTCAAAAAGGATAAGCTTGCCACTGCCCTTCAGTTGCCGGGAGAGTTAAGCGCTTACCAGCAGGTCGACCTCTATGCCAAAATCAGCAGTTTTATAAAAACATTAAAAGTAGATATCGGCTCACAGGTTAATAAAGGTCAGCTCTTGATGACCCTCGAAGCTCCCGAAACCAATTCCCAATTGGCTGCCGCACAATCCAGGCTAAAATCTCAGGAAGCTTTATATACCGCCAGCAAAGCCAATTATGAGCGGTTGTTTGAAACCAGCAAGACCCCAGGTACGATTTCCAAAAATGATCTGGACCAGGCCATAGCACGCAGAAATTCAGACTTCGCTCAGTTTGAAGCAGCAAAAGCGGCACACAAAGAAATAGCTGCTATCCGGGATTATCTGGAGATCCGCGCCCCGTTTAGCGGTATCATCACAGCCAGAAACGTGAATTTAGGTGCTTATGTAGGTCCTTCGGGCAAAGGTTCAGAATTTCCTCTTCTTACACTGCAAGAGCAAAAGAACCTACGCCTGGCTATCTCTATTCCTGAGTTGTACACAGGTTATTTAAAAGAAGGCGACGAGGTCACTTTTACAGTAAAATCAATGCCTGACCAGGTCTTTAGCGCTAAGGTAAAACGTCTTTCAGGCGCACTGGACCTGCGTCTGCGTTCTGAAAAGATAGAAATGGATGTTCCCAATACCTCCAAAAGATTATTGCCCGGGATGGTTGCCGAAGTTCACATCCCACTTCCAGCAAGTGTAAGCACTTTTGTGGTTCCGAAAAAAACATTATTGGAAACGGCTGAAGGAATTTTTGTATTGAAGAACCAAAACAATGAGGTAGTGAAGGTTGCTGTAAAGAAAGGGAGAGAAACAGATGACCGGGTCGAAATTTTTGGTGATCTGAAAACTGACGATCAGCTGGTAAGCAGTCCTTCCGAAGAAATGCAGTCCGGACAGCTCATCCAACCATAATTTTACATGGCGCATAAACTGTTATTCAATTAAAATAAGGAACTTTATGTGGTGAACAAGATTGAAAGCCTACACGATTTTTACGGGCGTTTAAAGACCCAGCATCCAGACATTACCATCCCCAGTTTAGAAACCGTCAATAACACTGGCCACATTGGGGTATTCAAAAGATCTATGTATTGTTCAGCACATCCCTCCCCTTACAACCGCCGAGATTATTATAAGATCTCTCTGATCCTGGGGTCCGGGATACTGCACTATCCAAGCCAGCGAATACTGGTAAAGGAACGGGCCTTATTATTCACAAATCCTAATATTCCATATGCCTGGGAGGCAACATCAGAAACCCAGGCAGGTTATTTTTGTCTGTTTACTGAGAATTTTATTCATAAAAGAAACGAGAGCTTAAGAGAATCCCTGCTTTGGAGGCTTGACGGCTGCCCGATCATTCCAATCACCCTGCAACAGGAAAACGTATTCACGGAAATATTTACTAAGATGACGGCCGAGATGGAAGGTATGTACATCCATAAATATGAGATGTTGCGCAATTACATTCAGTTAATCGTTCATGAGGCGTTAAAGGTACAGCCACAGGATACAAATTTTAGAGAACGTAATGCCGCAGTCAGGCTGACTTCCTTGTTTATCGAATTACTGGAAAGGCAGTTCCCCATTGGCTCTACAGACCATGTACTGGAGCTAAGGACGCCTCATGATTTTGCAAACCAGCTCTCTGTGCATGTAAACCATTTAAATCATGCAGTAAAAGAGGTAACAGGAAGAACCACATCAGAACATATCCTAAAAAGGATCACGACCGAAGCCTTAGCATTATTAAGTCATACCGAATGGAATGTGGCCCAAATTGCATATTGCCTAGGCTTTGAATATCCTGCCAATTTCAATACATTCTTCAAAAGGCAAATGCAATGCACACCGAAAGCCTTTAGAAAAGAAGGAATTTCATCCTAGTAGAAAATTCTATGCAATCATATCAATGCCTCACAACCTTCCCTGCAACACGCCAAAACAAAGTTCCCTCCAATAACACGTCCTGAAATGCGTTTACGATTTAGACCTTAAATGGAATTGGTGAGCAATTTTAAGCCCTTCTATTTTGTGAGACTCAAAAATAAACGCAATGCATTCATTTCAAATAGATATAAAAAACCGGAAAAGTGTTCTAAAAATAGTCACTTTTCCGGTTCTGCGGAGGAAGAGGGATTCGAACCCTCGGTACCGTTGCCAGTACGACAGTTTAGCAAACTGTTCCTTTCGGCCACTCAGGCATCCCTCCGAATACTCAAAATATTCCTTTTGAGGTTGCAAATATAGCAATTCATTGATATTTGCAAAAGAAAATTACAGTGTTTGCTGATAATCTATTCTCACATGATAAATACTCATGAGCATCGTCTTGAAAATCAGCTTTATAGTCTCAAGATCTTTTAACGTGATGTCACAATTGTCCAGCTGATTTTGTTCGAGCTTATAATCAATGATACGTTCAACCAGGTCATTTATGCTCTGGGCATCCGGATTTTTCAGACTTCTTGAGGCAGCTTCCACTGAGTCTGCCAGCATCAGCACACCAGTTTCCTTCGAAAAAGGAATTGGTCCCGGATACCGGAAAATGTTTTCGTCAACAAATTTTTCAGGGCTGTTCTTTAAAAAGGACTGGTAAAAATAGTCTACCCGGGTATTCCCATGGTGCGTTCTGATGAAATCGATCACACTTTCCGGCAGCTGGTGCTTACGGGTGATCTCTATGCCCTTGTGGACATGTTTGATGATGATCTGGGCACTTTGCTCGTAAGGCAGCTTATCGTGCGGGCTCACCCCTGTATTCTGGTTCTCAATAAAATACTGGGGATTTTCGATCTTACCAATATCATGGTACAAAGCCCCTGCCCTTACCAGCAGCGAATTCCCGCCTATTTTAAATATAGCAGCTTCCGCCAGATTGGCGACCTGCAAAGAATGCTGAAAAGTACCCGGCGCTTTAAAGGCCAGTTCTCTCAGCAGTTTATTGTTGGTATTGGTCAGCTCGATCAGGGCCACATCTGATGTAATTCCAAACAAGCGTTCAAAACCGTAGATGAGCGGATAAGCCAGCAAAGAAAGCAGCACACTGACTATAAAAGGCACAAAGTTGATCCATTCTATCTGGCTCAGCGAACCTTCCCTCAGCAAAGCTATGCCAATGAACGAGATCAGATAGGCGGACAGAATGTACATGGCAGAGAGCAGCAGCTGTTCGCGTTTGATCAGGTTCCTGATGCTGTAAATGGCCACCATACCCGCCGTGGTCTGATAGAAAACGAACTCAAAACTATTGGGCACAAAGAACCCCGCGATCAGGATCACCAGCAAATGCAGGTAAAGCGCAAGCCGGGTATCAAACAGGATCCTGATGATGATCGGCACAATGCAAAAAGGAATATAATAAAGACTTGGCAGATTTAGCTTTATGGCCCAGGTAAGGGACAGCAGCATGGTCGTAGTGACCAGCAAAAGCAGGGAAAGCTGCCTGTTGTCTGCAAAGATGTCTTTCCTGAACAGTTTCAGAAATACCATCAGCAGGCTCACAATAAAGCCAACCAGCAGGATCTGACCACAATACACAAGTGTGCTGTTCCCTATGGTTTTGGTCTGTGCCTCATAAGTCTCCTTGAACGACTGCAGTTTTTGAAAGCTCTCATCATCAATTACATTATTTTTAGCAATGATGAGCTCCCCTTTCTGTACCATTCCCCTGGTGGTAGACAGGCTGTTTATGGTCGTTTCCTGTACAATGGATGTCAGCTTTTCATTAAACACAATATTCGGCCGCAGGTGATCTTCTACCAGGTTGATCACCACATCCTTGACCCTAAGATCTACAGAAGAAAAATTATTTTTAAAATATTCAAGGGCGGTCTGTACTGTAAAAACGTCCTGGGAACTGTAAGTTTTGCTGATGTTATCATCCAGTAATGAAAAATCGTAATAACGGTTTCCTTTTTGGTGCTTGTTGTTTACTGCTATGATGCCCTTTGCATAGATTGATTTCAATAATTTAATGGACGTCTGCCTGTTGGCTGGTTTATCTGCTTCAGGCAAAGCACTGCTCCGCCATTTGACATCAAATTCATTTAAATATGCCTCTTCGACCTCATTGACCAGATACCTGTTGAAGGAATAGATCGGCAATATATTTTCCAGCGCATCTTTTTTGTCGGTATTGACCTGTGGGTTTGTCTTGAGAATTGCAAAGCTGAAGGGTGAAATGAGATCTTTGTTCTTCCAGATCCCTCCCTTCTCAAATTCATACCTGAACCTGGGTTGTTTGGGAAGAAAGATAGTGATGATCAACACAGAAAGCACCATCATGATATATTTTATATTTGATGAATACTTGCGGTATAGAACCTTATGAGAATTTTTCTTGATCTTTGCCAACGTTAATGTCTCCTGATTTTATTCAAACTTAGATAAAATTTTAGTTTTATCGGCTTCCCCCTTTCGCTAAAAACAAAATAACTTACTCGCAGGCTGTTGATAGGACCTACCTGTGCTCATATATACTTTTGCTTTTCATATGGTTAAATTTTGCTATCCTTTTACTTTTTTATTGCTTGAGCAAAAGAATAGCAAAAGGATAGCAAAACAATAGCAAAAGGAAAGCAAAAGAAAATATAAGCTGAATGACCAGTCATTATCAACTGATATCAAAGAAACAGGATCGGATTCGGATATGGTTTTTTGGTTACTGCCGCAGATCGGGTCAGGAACAAAAATAATACAAATTAAATTGTATCAAATGCTTTTCTAATTTAACGTCAGTAATTCTAAATTACATAACTTTGCTCTCAACTAACTTAAAGGATACATGAAAGAAGTAGTAATTGTTTCTGCGGTAAGAACTCCTATCGGCAGCTTTGGCGGCGCATTGTCTGGCTTTTCTGCAACACAACTTGGCGCTCTGGCCATAAAAGCCGCCGTCGCCAGGGCGGGTATCAAAACCGCTGATGTTCAGGAAGTTTATATGGGCAACGTACTGTCAGCCAATTTGGGCCAGGCTCCTGCTACGCAAGCCGCAAAATTCGCAGGCCTGCCGGATGTCCCTTCTACGACAATTAATAAAGTATGTGCGTCAGGAACCAAGGCAATTATGCTTGCAGCGCAAAGTATTGCCTTAGGCCAAAACGACGTCGTTGTAGCAGGTGGTATGGAAAGCATGAGTAATGTACCCTATTATCTGGATAAAGCACGTACAGGCTACCGTCTGGGGCATGGGCAGCTGACCGATGGACTATTGAAAGATGGATTATGGGATGTGTACAATGACTATCACATGGGCTCAGCCGCTGAACTGTGTGCATCAGAATGCAACATCAGCCGTAAGGAACAGGATGCTTTTGCTATCAGTTCTTACAAAAGAGCCCAGGCCGCACAGACCGGCGGCAAATTTACCACTGAGATCGTTGCAGTCGAAGTAAAGGACCGCAAAGGCGAAATCACACTGATCGATAAAGACGAAGAATCTTTTGCCGTAAAGTTTGATAAGATTCCCGGGTTAAAGCCTGTCTTTAAGAAAGATGGTACGGTAACCGCAGCCAATGCATCTACCTTAAACGATGGCGCAGCGGCACTGGTCCTGATGAGCGCTGACAAGGCAAAAGAACTGGGATTGAAACCCCTGGCGAAGATTTTGGCTTATGCGGATGCACAGCAGGCACCGGAATGGTTTACCACTGCTCCGTCCAAAGCCATCCCTCTGGCATTACAAAGGGCCGGAAAAAGCACTTCAGATGTAGATTTTTTTGAAATTAATGAAGCTTTTTCTGTAGTTTCACTTGCAAATAATAAGGAACTGGGATTGACAGAGGATAAAGTAAATGTAAATGGCGGTGCTGTAGCACTGGGTCACCCGCTGGGTGCTTCAGGCGCCAGAATTGTGGTGACCTTACTTTCTGTACTCGCTCAAAATCATGGAAAAATAGGTGTTGCAGGAATATGTAATGGCGGCGGTGGTGCCAGCGCCATTGTAATAGAAAACTTAAGATAAATGCATAAAGGCATAAAGGCTTTCCTGATCTTCTTTTTGCTGTGCTGCGCCTCAAAAAATATGCGGGCGCAGCACAGTTTCACATTCAACAACGGACCTGTGATGTTTAAGTACCAGGATTCGCTCAAGACCATTAGCGCAAATACTTTTGATGCGGAAAATAATGCGGAGCGGTTCGCGCTTAATGCCACTTTCATCAAAACCCTGGTCAACGCCCTGAAAACACCCCACTCCTTTCATTTTAACTTTGACTCCCTCCAAAAAGTCTCTATATTAAAAGCACCGGATAATTCTTTCCGGATCTTCACCTGGTATGTTCCTGTGGACGATGGTTCTTATCGCTATTTTGGCACAATTCAAATGGCCACTGCTGACGGTAAGTTAAAGCTGTACCCACTGATTGACAACACGGAGCAGATCAAAGATCCAAACGCCGTAACCGGCAGCAAGAACTGGTATGGTGCCCGTTATTATGAGATTGTACCGGTTATCGTGAGCGGCAGACAGCCGTTTTACACCCTAATCGGCTGGAAAGGCAACAATGCAAAGACTTCTAAAAAGGTGATCGATATACTTTCTTTTGAAAAAGGTGAACCGATATTCGGCAAACCGGTATTTGAAAGCTTAAAGGGCGCTGGTGTGAAAAACAGGATAATTTTTGAATACAACAAAATGAATTCCATGACCCTGACGATGGATAAATCTGTGAACATGATCATCTTTGATCACCTCGCCCCGTTTACAGCAGAAATGGAAGGAAATTTTGAATATTACGCATCAGACCTGAGTTTTGATGCTTATAAGATAGTGAACGGAAAACTGAAACTGGTGGAAAACGTTGAACTGAAGAATGAGCCCAACATCATGGACGACTTTTATACAGACCCCACAGATAAAAATACCAAGCCTATTAAGAAGTTATAGGGCATTTGGGAGTTTGCCTCCGTGTACCTATATTGCGCAACGAACTAACTGAACAAACTAACCAATACACAAAAAAACTAACATGAATACTAAAAATTTGGATACCCCAAATGATTTTTTCGCAAGTAAAGTACTCGGGCATCCGGCAGGATTATTCGTTCTTTTCTTTACCGAGATGTGGGAACGGTTTTCTTATTATGGAATGCGGGCCTTGCTCGTCCTTTTCCTTACTTCATCAATTATCGGGGATAATCCGGGCTGGGGATGGCCGCGTGCGCACGCACTGGCCATTTATGGCTCCTATACCGGTCTTGCTTATCTTACACCGATCTTAGGCGGGTATATTGCCGACAGGATCATCGGCTATCGGTGGGCAGTTATCCTGGGTGCCTTTCTGATGACACTTGGCCATTTGTCTATGGCCATGGAGTTTCACCAGAGTTTTATGTACCTGGGCCTTTGCCTTTTGGTGATCGGAAACGGTTTCTTTAAACCAAATATGACCTCTATCGTAGCACAGATGTATAAAAAACATCCTGAAAAGAAAGATGGTGCATATACGATCTTTTACATGGGCGTAAATTCAGGGGCATTTTTAGGAATGCTGCTCTGCGGCTACATCGGCGAAAATGTCAACTGGGGATGGAGCTGGGGATTTGGCCTTGCCGGAATCTTCATGTTCGTAGGCATGCTGCAATTCTATTTTACCCAGGGAATATTCGGGGATATTGGTTTGAAACCGGTTAAAGATAAAATCGGGGAGGACTCAGATGACCTTGCGGAATCGACCAGAAACCCATTTTCTAAGCTTGACCTGATTCTGATCACGTTGATCTCTGTAATTGGCCTTTCCTGGATCATCAACGATCCTGTTTCCAAGATCACCTCGCTCAACCTTTTCAATTTCAAAGTGGGCAGTCTGGACGGCAGTAATTTTATGATTATCATTGCACTGGGCCTGTTCCTGCTCATCCTGGTCAAAAGGATTTCTCAATACACACCGGTATTGCGCGATAAAATGATCGCAGTTGTTGTGCTGGCATTCATTACCATATTCTTTTGGGCATCCTTTGAACAGGCCGGTGGTTCCATGACCATTTTCGCAAAGGATTATACACAAAGATTGCTTACGGGAGACTCGAAGATCATTTTTAATGTAGTCAACACACTCATCACCGTAATTCCGCTGGTGATCATCTCCTATGTACTGATCAAACTCTTCACCAAAACATTTGGGAAATATTCTTTAGGAAACATCATTCTTTCCATTGGCTTCATCATCATCTGGGGCATTGTCATTTACATGCTTAAAAATCAGTACAATGAAGTCAAATCAGAAGTGCCGGCTACTTGGTTCGGGATTCTGAACTCTTTATTCATCATCAGCCTGGCACCTATCGTATCCAAGATCTGGGAAAGCAAATATAATCCTTCAGCCACCATGAAGAATGGATTTGGAATGGTGCTGCTGGGTATTGGTTTTGCCGCGCTGGCCTACGGTTCCAGCACGATCCCTCAGGGTGCTGCTGTTGCTTCCGTGAGCATGATCTGGCTGGTTTTGGCTTATTTGTTCCACACGCTGGGTGAATTATTCATTTCACCGGTTGGTTTATCTTATGTAAGTAAACTGGTACCGGGAAGGATGATTTCGATCATGTTTGGGATCTGGTACCTGGCCATAGCCATTGGTAATAAAATAGCAGGAACTATGGGCGGAATGATCGATGAGATCACGGCCAAATATTCAATGACCACTTTCTTCCTGATCTTTACTTTGATTCCTGTTGGACTGGGCGTCTTTATTATGCTGCTCACTCCGGCGATGAAAAAGTTAATGCACGGTGTAAAATAAGCTATAATTGTAATCAAATGCAACAAGACATTACACTGGATGAGATCCAGAATTTCAAAGGCAAATATCCCAAACAGCTCTGGGCTCTGTTTTTTGTAGAAATGTGGGAACGCTTTTGCTTTTATGGCATGCGTGGAATGCTCGTTATATTTATGATCGACAAAATTGTAGGGCTTGCGCTTACTGAAAAAAGCGCAAACTTACAATATGCTGCTATCCAGGCTTTTGTATATGCCTTTACTTTTTTGGGTGGTATTTTTGCAGATAAAATACTTGGGTTCAGAAAATCTCTTTTCTTTGGTGGTATGGTTATGATTTTAGGAAACCTCATCATCGCTTCATCTCCAAAAGAGTTCTTTTATATCGGGATAACACTTTCAATTATAGGTACTGGATTTTTTAAACCCAATATCTCCTCTATGGTAGGTGAACTGTATAAAGTTGGCGATGGCCGCAGAAATGCTGGTTACGGGATGTTTTATGCTGGTATAAATGTTGGCGGATTACTAGGAGGTGCATTATGCACATATCTTGGTAAATATGTATCTTGGAATTATGCTTTTCTTGCCGCTGCATTTGTGATGGGATTGGGTCTGATTACCTTTTTACTGACGAAAAAAAATCTGGGGCCTATTGGAGAATCGCCTTTAAAGGATATGCCGGTTGCTAAAAAAAGAATTAGGGAAATTGCTGTTTACCTGATCTCTTTAATCTCAATTCCTTTAATTCTGATCATGGTACAAAATACCCATTATACGGACTATTTTATGTATACAATAGCTCCACTGTCTATCATTTACTTTCTATATGAAATCTATACAGTTAAAGAACATAAATTACGTTTAAAGTTGTTAGCCGCCTTTGTATTCATCTTCTTTTATTTCTTGTTTAACGCCATTTACGAACAGAGTGGCGGTTCCTTATCCTTATTTGCTTTAGAAAACTTAAATCATACATTATTGTTTTTTAATATCGATCCAAATGTAGTAAACAACAGTTCAAACTCTCTCTTTGTAATTATTTTTAGTCCTTTGGCTGGCCTATTATGGCTTTGGCTAGCTAAAAAGAAAATAGAACCAAATTCCATCATTAAGTTTGGAATTGGTTTTTTGTTTCTTTCTGCGTCATTCTATCTATTCTACTACACTCGTTTTTTTGCAGATGAAAATGGAGTTACGTCTTTAAACCTATTTACTTTTGCATACCTCGTAACTACCCTTGGAGAATTGTGTTTAGGTCCTATTGGAATGTCAACAGTAACTCAATTATCGCCAAAAAGATTAACCGGCATGATGATGGGTATGTGGTTCCTGGCCAGTGCCTTCGGGCAGTTTGCCGCTGGAAAACTCGGTGCAAATATGTCTGTAAGCGGGGATGATGTTTCATTGCTCACGAAACTTGAATCTTATACCAGTGGTTATTATCAGCTGGCGATATATGCCGCGATTGCTGGTGTATTTTTAATCCTTTTTTCTCCGCTGATTAAACGCTTAATGCAGGGTGTAAGTTAACTCACTGTTTTTTTAACATAATTTAACCCGTAACCACGATGTTGTTACGGGTTTTTTCATTTAGATTATATAATTTCGCACATTAATTTATTCTACGTGTCAGACAGCTTAGTCATTATTCCTACTTACAACGAAAAAGAAAATATTGAGCGGATCATTAGAAAGGTCTTTTCTTTAAGTTACTTTTTTGAGATCTTAATTATCGACGATGGTTCACCGGACGGCACTGCCGGCATCGTAAAAAAGCTGCAATTGGAGTATCCTGCTCTTCACTTGGAACAAAGAACTGGAAAGCTGGGTTTAGGCACTGCATATATCCATGGTTTTAAATGGGCGCTGGAAAGGCCGCAATACGGATACATATTTGAGATGGATGCCGATTTCTCTCACAACCCTGATGACCTGATCAGGCTCAGACAGGCCTGTATAGAAGGCGCAGATGTAGCCATAGGCTCACGCTATGTAAAGGGAGTAAATGTGGTAAACTGGCCGATGAGCCGGGTGTTGATGTCGTATTTCGCGTCCATGTATGTACGGATCATCACCAGGATCGATATACAGGATGCGACAGCGGGATTTAAATGTTATAAGCGACGGGTACTGGAGAAGATTCCGATGGAAAAGATCAGGTTTGTGGGTTATGCTTTTCAGATCGAGATGAAGTTTACCGCCATTAAATATGGATTTAAAGTAGTAGAAGTGCCCATCATCTTTACAGACCGCACCGAAGGTACTTCTAAAATGAGCACAAGGATCTTCAGGGAAGCATTTCTTGGCGTGATCCAAATGAAGGTTTGGAGCTGGTTCAGGAAATACAATTAGTTTTTTGGGACGCGCTTTGTAAGGAGCTGTGTTTATGCGGGATAGCTGTTAGTAGTAAGCTGTTTTGTTTTGCAGGGTGCTTAGTTTTAAAAATACTTGTTAGCTTCGGACTGGGCCTTGCGCCCTGAAGAAGGGCACAAACCCTATGTCCTCATCTTAACAAGTATTTTTTTGGAATGCATTGTGGCATACACAGGTACAAAAATTATTCCCTTGGTTTCTTATCTTCACGCATCATTTCACTGAACGTCATACCCCTGTCCATAGCAGACACGATCTTGACCAATCTCTTGGTTCTTGTAGGCTCTGTTTTTGCTGAATTTACCCAATTGATGTACCAGTTCCGGTGCGACATCGGCAATTTCATAAAACCATCCATTAGATGCGGTTCGTCTGACAGACAAAGCTCGAGATCTTCCGGTATTTCAATCTTAAAATCCTTGTCTTCTTCCAGTTCCAAATTTACTACTGCACCCATCTCTTTCTTAAGTTGTTTGCGCAAACTGGCTTTCAATGCAATGATAAAGTCGCCCTCTCCCATTGGAACGGTAGCCACCCCGCCAATTTCGACATGGTCTATCCGGCCTTTAACCCGAAAGCTCTTTTTGCAGTCAGCTTTAATTTCATTAGCAACAGCCTGGGGAATAAACACATAGCTCCAGCCTGTTTTTTCGCCCATTTCAGCAAAACGCTCTATTTCAGCTTTGAAAGTGATCATATGGGAATAAAGATATTAAGAATCCAGCAAAGCTAAAACAGATAACTCTTGTCATAAAGAAAAAGACAGATCAGGAAGAAAAAGAACAAAAAGAATGTGGTTAAAAAAGATTGATAGCTTTGGAAAGAGAAACGAGGTCTTAAGAGCTTATCCAGCTAAGAAATTTGCTTTAAGCGCCCAAAAAAAGATTTGTTAATGTGAGGACATAGGGTTTGTGCTCTTCTTCAGGGCGCAAGGCCCAGTCCGAACATACAAATCTTTTTCTAATAAATTTTCCCTCCGCAATAACTTTGATTAAAAAGAGAATAACGACTGTTAAAACTTTTCTTCAATCCCCAATCCAAACAAAGCAAAATCATACTTTACCGGATCCATCGGATCAAACCGCAGCAACTGAGCTGTGAGTTCAACAGCAGTACGCCAATCCGTCTGCTTCCTTTCAATGAGGCCAAGTTTACGTGCCACACGATCGACATGAACATCACAGGGACAGATGAGGTCTGCTGGTTTAAGCGTATTCCATATACCGAAATCTACACCCATATTGTCTTTTCTGACCATCCACCTAAGGAACATATTGAGCCGCTTGCAGGTTGATTTCTGCAAAGGTGATGAAACATGCTTAATGGTCCGGCGCGGATAATCAGGCAGAGAAAAAAAATAAACACGGAAATAGTTGAGGGCCCTTTCTATTTTAGGCTGCTGCAAAGCAAGCTCAGCAAGCATGCAGGCAGAAGAACTATAAGCAGCATTACCGTCAGATAACTCATCAGCAGAAACAAGGCCGTCTGATTCAATTCCTGAATAACCATCTACAAAAACACCAGCAGGCGCGAGGAAAGCAGCCTCCAGGCTCTCGTGCTGACTATAGTGTTCCTGAAAAAAAGCAACAAAATACAACAGGTCTGTGTCGTTGAATGTACGGTGCTTGAAACCCAAAAGACCCTTCAGGTCGTCGTCACTATGGTGCAGCATGAACTGATAGGGTTCATTATCCATACGCCGGAACAGTTCATTACATTTATTGATGATGGTTTTGCGCTGTCCCCAGGCCAAAATTGCCGCCAAGAAAGCTGCAATCTCAATGTCCTGTTTTTTGGTATACTGGTGCGGAATACAGATGGGGTCATTCTGAATAAAGTCAGGCCGGTTGTACTGGGCAGCCTTTAAATCTAAAAAATCCTTCAGTTCTAAAAATTCCAATCTTATTTAAATTTATTTTAATGATTAGCATTGCGGGATGCTGAGTTATCCCGAAGCGAGTTCGGGATAACTCAGCATGACAACCGGCTAATTATTTAAGCGCCTGTTCCAAATCTTCAAGCAGGTCATCTATATCCTCAACGCCAACACTCAAACGCAGCAGGTTTTCCGTCACCCCAACCTTTTCACGCTCCTCTTTTGGAATCGACCCGTGCGTCATGGTCGTCGGGTGGTTGATCAGAGATTCCACACCACCAAGTGATTCCGCTAAAGTGAAAACCTTAAACGAAGAGGCAACGCGAAAAGTCTCTTTCAGGTCCGCTCCCTTCAATGTGATCGAAACCATTCCGCCAAAACCACGCATTTGTCGTTTGGCAACATCATGATTAGGATGGTCTTCAAAGCCCGGCCAGTAGATCTTGTCGATCTTCGGATGGTTCCTGAGAAAGCGTGCTACCTTCTCCCCGTTCTCGCAATGCGCTTTCATGCGCAAATGAAGGGTTTTAATGCCTCTGAGCACCAGAAATGCATCCTGAGGACCAGGTGTAGCGCCGCAGGCATTGTAAATGAACCAAAGGTCTTTGTACAACTGGTCATCATTGACCACTAAGGCACCCATCACCACGTCAGAATGGCCGCCAATGTATTTCGTAACAGAATGCATCACAATATCAGCGCCCTGATCCATAGGATTTTGGAGATATGGCGACGCAAAAGTATTGTCGACGGCCAGGAGCAGCTTATGCTGTTTGCTGATCTTTGCAACGCCCTCAATATCAATGATCCGCATGGTTGGATTGGTAGGTGTTTCTATCCAGATCAGCCTGGTATTGTCGTTGATGGCCGGCAGTATGTTTTCAGGTTTGGACAGATCCAGGAAATGAAATTTGATGCCATACTTTTCATAAACCTTAGTGAAAATGCGATAAGACCCACCATAAAGGTCATTGCCAGTGATCACTTCATCACCCGGCTTCAGCAATTAAAGAACCGCATCAGTCGCTCCCATTCCGCTGGAAAAAGCAAGGCCGTATTTGGCATTCTCCAGAGCAGCCAGACAATCTTCCAGCGCCTTACGGGTTGGGTTTGTACCCCTGGAATACTCATATCCCTTATTGTCGCCGGGAGATTTCTGCCAGTAGGTAGACGTTTGATATATGGGAGTCATGACAGCTCCGGTAGTTGGGTCAGGTTCCTGACCCGCATGAATGGCTTTTGTTGCGAATTTCATATTTGTATGATCACTTTAGTATAAGATATCAGCCCGTTAGTATAAGATATCCTGTCATTCGTATAAAAATCAGGCTACCTAGTAAGCACGCGCAAAAAGTACACGCTGGGTAGAAGGTTTGCCGGAATAGATACAAACCCCGTCTTCCAGCGGGTTATCTAAAGGAACGCACCTGATGGTCGCTTTAGTCTCTTCCTTAATCTTTTGTTCCGTTTCAGGAGTACCATCCCAATGTGCGGAGATGAAACCAGCCTTACCGTCCAGCAGCGCTTTAAACTCCTCATAGGAATTGGCGGGAGTGATGCGGTCTGCCCTGAAGTCAAACGCTTTTTTATAGATGCTGTTCTGGATATCATCCAATAACTGAGGAATATAGATTTCCAGCCCTTCCTGGTTTACAGTCTGCTTTTCACGCGTATCCCTGCGGGCAAGCTCTACAGTTCCGTTTTCCATATCGCGTGAACCAATCGCAAGACGGATCGGCACACCCTTAAGCTCGTATTCTGCGAACTTGAAGCCCGGACGCTGTGTATCACGGTCATCATATTTAACAGAGATACCCAGGCGTTTCAACTTGGCGATCAGGGTATCCACAAAAGCGGAAATATTGCTGAGTTCTTCATCAGTCTTGTAGATCGGAACGATAACCACCTGTATGGGCGCCAGTTTAGGAGGAAGTACCAGACCGGCATCATCGCTGTGCGCCATGACCAGCGCACCCATTAAGCGGGTGGAAACCCCCCATGAGCTGGCCCATACATGTTCCAGTTTACCTTCCTTGCTGGTAAATTTGACATCAAATGCTTTCGCAAAGTTCTGTCCGAGGAAATGTGAAGTCCCGGCCTGCAGCGCTTTGCCATCCTGCATCAGCGCTTCGATACAATAGGTATCCAATGCACCGGCAAAGCGTTCATTAGGTGTTTTGACACCTTTTATTACCGGTACTGCCATCCAGTTTTCTGCAAAATCTGCGTACACATCGAGCATCTGCCTGGTTTCTGCGATGGCTTCGTCAGCAGTAGCGTGGGCGGTATGCCCTTCCTGCCATAAGAATTCTGTGGTGCGCAGGAACAAACGGGTCCGCATTTCCCAGCGCACTACATTTGCCCATTGGTTAATCAACAATGGCAGGTCACGGTAAGACTGGATCCAGCCTTTATAGGTGTTCCAGATGATGGTTTCAGAGGTGGGCCTTACGATCAGCTCTTCTTCCAGTTTGGCGGTTTCGTCTACGATGATGTTTCCGTTTCCGTCATTTTTAAGACGGTAATGTGTCACAACGGCACATTCTGTCGCAAAACCCTCTACGTGTGAGGCTTCCTTGGAAAAAAATGACTTAGGAATGAATAAAGGGAAGTAAGCATTACTGTGACCGGTATCTTTGAATTTTTGGTCTAAAACCGCCTGCATCTTCTCCCAAATGGAGTATCCGTAAGGTTTTATGACCATGCAGCCTTTGACTGCGGAGTGCTCTGCCAGGTCAGCTTTTATAACAATGTCGTTATACCACTGGGAATAGTCTTCGTTTTTACTTGTAATGCCTTTGCTCATATCTGAATGGAACGTTATTTGTGTTAAATACCTTGTATAGTAAGCTACAAATTTATAAATTTATACCTACAAAAAAATTGCAACACACAAACAACATATAAGTTATGAAACCTAACCATTTATTCACAAGTATGCTCGCACTGGCAACGATAGTTGTTACGTCCTGCTCTGCGCCAAAATTAGCGCAGCAAAGTACCACTGATGATGACGTTTATAACACAACGGCGAAGGTTAAGATCTACACACCGGCACCGGTTAAGCCATCTCAAACCACTACCACTACAGATGAAGAGTACGCTGAAAGCGATTACTATGGCACAAGCGATCCATACTATGACATGGATTACTCCTCACGGATCAACAGGTTCTATTATTCCAGTCCATGGAGAAACTATTATGACCCATATTTCTATAGCGGATGGTATCCTTCCTATTCAGTAGGCATCGGCTACAGTCCTTTTTACAATAGCTACTGGAACTCACCGTATTCAGGCTGGGGCTACGCCTATTCTCCATTTTGGGGATATAACAATTTTGGCTGGAACAATTACTACTATGGTGGTGGTTATTACGGTGGTGGATTCTTAGGAGGAGGTTATTATGGCGGCGGTTATGGCGGCGGGTTTTACACCGGCAGGACTACTAATGTTCCTGATTACCGGGCGAGACCATCTGTAGGCAGAGAAAACGGCATTGGCTCTTATCGTAATGGCTATGGAAGAACAAGTACAGGGCCTGGTACAACAAGATCCGATGCAAATGGCAATGTGATCTCGAGACAGACCAGATCTGAAAGATATGGTGCCAGTGACAATAACGCTACCACCAATCCAAGAACAAGCAACAGGCGCACCCAGGATGCCCCTCAGCCAGCACAAAGGCCAACAAGAACCGAGAACTATACACCCCCTGCCCGTCAGGCTGACAGACCGACCTATACGCCGCCTCCAGCAACAAGAAGTGACGGAGGTGGATCAAGAAGTAGTGGTTCCGGAAGCAGTGGCAGTAGCGGTAGCAGTGGCGCAAGATCAGGAAGAGCAGGAAGAGGCTAATTATTTATTTATTCAAGATGAAGAAAATCACATTATCTCTAGTGGTTATAGTAGCCGCTACAGTATCGACATATGCCCAGAGTTACGCTCCTGATGCCCTGAAATTCTCTCAGTCCAACTATGGAAGCACTGCAAGATTCAAAGGAATGGGCGGCGCCCAAATTGGAGTAGGCGGCGACATGAGCTCTTTAGGCGGTAATCCGGCAGGACTGGGGCTTTTTACAAAATCAGAGTTTGGCTTAACACCAGAATTTAATGCCATGACCGGGAAGGCAGATTACCTGAATACAACAACAAATTCTAATAAAGACCGCCTGAATCTTAACAACCTCGGTGTTGTGCTGTACAGCCCTTCTCTCCGGGCCAAAGGCGAAAGCACTCAAACAGGTGTGGTCAGTTCTGTTTTCGGAATTGGATATGTACGCAACAATGACTTCGGAGCCGATTTTAATTATACAGGACAAAATTCGGCCAACTCAATTGCAGATTATTTTACAGACGACGCAAATGCCTACAACAAAGCTCCTAACCAGCTCCCTGAAGGAAGCTTAGGTAGAATGGCTTTTGATGGATTCATCATAGACTATGATGATTTTACTACCCCATCCAAGCCTTTCTACCGTGCATCTACAAGGAATAATAACGATGTCCAGACAGAGCAAAATAAACAGACGCAAGCTGAGATGAGGAGCGGATCCACCTCTGAACTTACGGCCGGCGGAGCGCTGAATATCGCTAACCAGGTATATATAGGTGCAAGTATCGGACTGGTAAACGTCCGTTACACCAATGATGCCCAATATTTTGAATCCGGTTATAACTTTACGGAAGACTCAAGATATGACCTCACATTTGCAAAAAACCAGGAAACTACAGGTTCAGGATTTAATGCAAGACTGGGTGTGATCTTCAGACCCGTAGAAAACTTCAGGATCGGCGCTACGATGCAAACCCCTACATGGCTGCTGATTGAGGACAACACTACATTTAAACTGGATACCAGGATAGCCACAGGCCCCAACGCCGACAGCCACACCAATACTCCCGCCAACTATACTTTTACGTATCGTCTCCGGACACCGTTAAAGGGATCATTGGGAGCCAGCTATGTAATTGGTGGTAAGGCATTGATTTCTGCAGACGTAGACTATGTAGATTATTCAACCATCAGATTTTCTACCGACCAGGGAAATGACCCGGATAGGATTATTGATGAAAATAATACCGTAAAGAATTTTTACAAAGGCGCTGTGAACTACAGACTTGGAGCAGAGTACAAAGTTGACAATGCTTTTAGCCTAAGGGGAGGATATGGCAACAACGGAAGTGCGATAAAAGGAGATGACGATGGTTATTTTGACACCAAGTATTACAGTGGTGGTCTGGGATACCGTGTAAACAATTATTATTTTGATCTTACTTATCAGCGGGCAGAAACAAATACTGATTTGTCACCCTATATAGTTGGCTCTGCTGAGAATCCGGAAGAACCTGTTGCAAGCATCAAAACCGCAAGAAACAATGTATTCCTGACCTTTGGAGTTAGGTTCTAAAAATATAAGTTTTTAATTCTGTAAGGGCTGGTTATTAAATTTGCCAGCCCTTTTATTTTGGGAAATTTCCTTCTTTAGAACCTCATATAATACCATGAAGCGGGCCACCAGGTAAACCCAGCTGATCTACTTTATTTTCAACAGCCTGATCTTTGACCAGCTCCGGTGCGTGATGTGGTTTTTTACGTGCATCGATAATTAAAGGCCCTTTGCAACCCCAGTGCTTATCTTGAATAAAGGCATCTATGCCATGTATATCCGTAGCCGGGTTGCTCCTGGTAAAGGTGACCCATACCAGATTATTGATATTTGCCGCAGTGAATGCTGCATCATCACAAAGTACGATGAGCGCTATGCCCTTCAGCTTCTCTGCTTTCAAACTAGAATTGAGCTGGCTGATCTCTTTTCCGGTATAAACTCCGTCAACATATGAGGGGGCCTTTAAGGTAAGTACACCCGGAATGGCCAGCTTAAATTCACCAAAACCAGCGGAAAGACCTGTACCTTCAATGAACAACCCAGCCGGGACATCATTAGACAGTTCCCTTTTCTTTTCCCCGGCCGCAGCAAAC
>NZ_DATHGC010000087.1:0-7838 GCF_035317785.1 Pedobacter sp.
TTCAAATAGCTCCTCATGAATTTCTTTACGTAAATATTCAAAAGTGATGTCCATACCATCGATAGTAACAGGATGGCAATGCGGAAGCAGCTGCGGGGTCAGCTTTGCGCCAATAAAGCCAGCGGCTTTGGCCACGCCAAAAAGATTGCCTTTGGGCAGCTCATCTCTGGAGATAAGATCCAGTGTTCCGGGGGAACAATAAATTATCCCTACTGCATCTGCCGTCCTTAAAGTGATCTGCTTACCCGTAATGTCTCTCATGTAGCTGTGTTGATTCGATCTTTTTGAAAATTTATGCGATCAATTAAAATCACATTGTCAAAACAACTACTAAAATCTGATAAATCACAAATAAAAATCAATAAATAGCTAAATCGTTATCTTTCTGTCACGGGCAATAATTTTCCAGGTTCCGGACAACTCTCCTTCTTCTATCAATGTGGCGTATTCGTACAAAGCGCAGGTTGGGCAGACATGAAAGGGCAAAGCATAAAGGATGTCTCCGATTTTCCATTGATGATGTTCACCTGCTTCCAGCACCAGATGTTCTTCACTCTGGCTGATGAGCTTAAGATCGGGTGCATTTAGAAAATATAGCCTTTTTTGCAGGTCATTTTCAGCTGCAACCGATTTATGACCAAGATCCAGGCATATTTTAGTTTCATCCGGCATTGAAATCACACGGCTTAAAATCAGTGCAGCCGGCAAAAAGTTCTGTTCCGGGAGCAAATCCTGATAACCTTTGTCCCAGAAGACAAAAGTTCCGGGACTGCACTCTACGTCTGGATTTTCAGCATATATAGGAAACGTGGGCGAGCCTCCTATCACCAGTTTGGGCGCACTGTATCCTTTGTTTTCCAGTTCTTCCTTTAGTTTCTCAATTGGGGCAAACAATTGTTCACTTAATTTTTTCCTTATTTCAATATCCCGCTCGTGGATATGTCCGTCGTAAGCATGAAAACCGAGTGTTTCAAGTCCTTTTAAATGGGATGCGTCTTCATACAACTGCATAGCTGCACTACCCGGCTTAATGCCTGTTCTATTCATCCCGACATTCAGGTCAATATACACTGGTATACGCAATTCGTTAATAATGGCCTGGCCTGATATTTCTTCCGCGCTTTTCAGGTTGTCAGCTAAACAGGAGAATTTTGTTCCCGGGTATGCTTTGATCACTGATATGAATCTCGTAATTTTGGGTCCGTTTGGCTGATAGGCAAGTAAGACATCCTGCGCATTGCACATACCGAGCATTTCTGCCTCTGCTATCGTCGCACATTTGAATTTATTGATCCCCGCCGCGATCATCAGCAAGGTAACTTCTTTCGTCTTATGAGTTTTAACATGTGGTCTGAGCCTGGCCGGATCATCTATCATTTTTACGATGGTCTCTATATTTTTTTTAACCCTGTCGGGGTAGATGATCAGGGCAGGCGAATCCAGTTTGTCCGGATTATTGATGGTATACCATTGCCTGTCAGTCGTGTCTAAGTTCATTTTTGAATTATTTACCTGTTGATTTTCGGTGTATAAGCCACGACCTTTTGTTTTGATACGCCTAAATTATCAATACCCAGTTCTACCAGATCTCCTGCTTTCAGATACTTAGGTGGAGAAAACCCGAGCCCTACTCCTGCGGGAGTACCTGTCGATATAATATCACCAGGAAGTAAAGTCATGAACTGGCTTAAATAATGAATTAAAAAAGAAACGCTGAATATCATCTGACTCGTTGAGCCCTGCTGCACCGTTTCCCCGTTTACCTTTAGCCATAATTTCAGGCCCTGAACATCAGCAATTTCATCAGGCGTAACCAGGTATGGGCCAAGCGGTGCAAAGGTATCACAGCTTTTACCTTTTACCCATTGCCCGCCCCTTTCAAGCTGGAAAGAGCGCTCACTGTAATCGTTGTGCAAAACATAGCCGGCAACATAATTCATCGCTTCCTTTTCTTCTACATAAGATGCCTCCTTTGCGATAACGACGGCCAGTTCCACTTCCCAATCGGTTTTTAAACTGTCTTTTGGCAGTACCAGATCATCATCAGGTCCACAAATTGCCGTAGTGGATTTAAAAAAGACTATTGGCTCATCCGGAATTTTGGCACCTGATTCCAGCGCGTGATCTTTGTAGTTGAGGCCTATGCAGATTATTTTAGATGGTCTGCCTACCGCGGACCCAAAGCGTGAACCGGAAGGAACAACAGGAAGTTTATCCTGATTTTTTTCGATAAAACCGGCAAGCTTTTTTAACCCGCCTGATTCAAAAAATTGCTCGTTATAATCTTCTCCGAATGATGAAACATCCAGCATTTTATTTTCAAAAAAAATTCCGGGTTTCTCAGCCCCTTTTTCTCCAAATCGAAACAGCTTCATAATGGTAGTATATAATAAAGTAAAATTTTCAAATCAACTCATCAACCAGGTAAAGGATAGACTCATAGTTTTTCCCAACGGCATCAGACATGGCCATTTCGCAGGTTTTAGCGGTAGAATAATAGCCTGAATAGGCTTTGTTCTTCACCTCTCCGGCTTCCGGAGCCGTAGCCGATGCCGTAAGCTCCGGAAATAGAAACCCTCTGTCACCGGCCATCCCGCAGCAGCCTGCCATCAAAGGCACGTCTACCTGGTCTGCAAAGTGACTCGCCAGCCGGAATAACTTATCTTCCAGCCCCATTTTTTTTAATGTACACACCGGATGTAAAACGATGCGGTCCTTTTTGCGCACATCTTTCAGCTTCGGCACAACCTGATCAAACAGATAGTCTATACTGTCAATGATATTCAGCTGGTCAAAATAATTCTTATTTTCATCAGTAAGTACCGTACGGCTGTGCTGCAAAGTATGTGTACAGGAGCTTACGTCCAGCACCACCGGGAATTTTCCACCTGATGTCCACTTCCAAAGCTTCTTAACAGTTTCGTTGGAAGTATACGCATAGGCATCGCTGTATCCTTTGGAAGAGAACAACTGTCCGCAGCACATGCCGCCAATGTCGCCAGGGATCAGCACTTTAATCCCCGCTTTATCCGAGACACTCATAAACGTTTGCGGAACACTTTTCTTGTTTTCTTTTGCCCCGCCCATCATCCTGTTGATACAGGTAGGGAAATAAACAACAGATCCATTATCGTGTCCTTTAAGTTTGCCTTTTGTTGATTGCAGCTGATTACTCCATAAAGGAACAGCCGGGATGATCTTTTTAAGGCCTCCTGTTATGTTCCTCATCGTAGATTCACCGAAAACACTGTTTATGCCATCGCCGGTTTTTACTGCAAGTCCGACTGCAAAGGCGGTGGCACCAAAGTTTTTTGCAACACCCAGGGCCAGACCATTTGCTGTATTGCTGTGGCTTTCCATTCGCAAACGCTTGACCAGATCACCTGTATTGATGTCAACCGGACAAGCTGTGGCACACAGGCCATCCACCGCGCAGGTATCGAGTCCATCATACTGGTATTCTTTGACCAGCAGCTCAAACTCCTGTTTGTTACCTGATGCTTTTAAACCGGCCAGCTCTCTCCTTACCACAATCCGCTGTCTTGGCGTAAGGGTAATGTTTCTGCTTGGGCATTTATGTTCACAGTAACCGCATTCAATGCACTTATCCACTTCCTGTTCTACTGACGGCAAAGGTTTTAAGTTGGCAATGTGCGCTTTTTTATTTTCATTGATGATCACTCCGGGATTGAGCAGATTTTCCGGATCAATGGCTTGTTTCAGCCTTTTCATGATCTGATAAGCTTCAGTTCCCCACTCGGTTTCTATAAAGGGAGCCATATTCCTGCCGGTTCCGTGCTCAGCCTTCAAAGTACCGTCATAAGTTTCCACTACAAGTTTTACTACATCCTGCATAAACAGGTCATAACGCTCAATTTCTGCGGCAGTATGAAAAGCCTGGGTGACGACAAAGTGGATATTCCCGTCCTTGGCATGGCCAAAAATGATCGCTTCATGGTATTCAAATTTCTTAAACAACTGCTGAAGATCGAGAATGGCATCTCCAAGTTTTGCTACAGGAAATGCGATGTCTTCAAGTATCACTGTGGTACCACTGGCACGCACTGCGCCAACCGCTGGGAACATCCCCTTGCGCAGCTTCCAATAAAAAGCCTGCTGTTTCACATCCTCGGTAAACAAAGGCGGCTCCAGCATCGATAAGGCTCCGGCCTCACTCAGAAACATATTGGTTTTGACATGCAATTCCTCCGGACTGTTTGCCTGAAACTCAACCAGTAATGCAGCCGCAGTCTCCGGCAGCGTCTTTAATCTTTCCGGAACGCCTTTCAAACTGTCAATTGACCTTAACGAAGCCCTGTCCATCAGTTCCACCGCCTCAGCTCCGGAAACCGTTAAAGGAATAATGGCCTGACAGGCGGCATAAATGTCCGGAAAATACAAAAATGCGGTAGTTTTATAGGGATAATCCGGAACTGTCTGCATCACTGCTTCGGCAATGAAACCAAGGGTTCCTTCTGCGCCGATCAAAAGATGTGAAAGTACATCCAAAGGATGCTGATGATCAATGAAAGCATTCAATGAATAGCCTACTGTGTTCTTGGTCCGGTACTTTCTGCGGATCAGGTCGTAGAGTGCAGCATTTTGGTTAAGTTGCTCCTGTATTTCTATAATGGTTCTGAAGACTTTAGAACACTCTTGTTCAAACCGGTCATAGTCAGCATTATTTTCAGTGCTAAAAGTATTACCATCAGGCAATATAAAGCGGATATGTTTGGTAGTATGATAGGAATTCAGCTTCACGCCACAACACATCCCGCTGGAATTATTAGAGAGGATACCCCCCATCATCGCTGCATCAATACTTGATGGGTCTGGCCCGATCTTTCTTTTATATTTTCTTAAATGGCCGTTGACCATGCTCCCGGTTATTCCGGGCTGTACCCTAACCAGTTCGCCATTTTCTTCGATATTTATTTTATTCCAATACTGACTCAGGTCTACTAAAATACCATCGGTAATGGCTTGTCCCGAAAGGCTGGTACCGCCTGTTCTGAATGTTAAAGGAATTTTATGCTCGTGAGAAAAGCTGAACAGCGCCTTGATCTCTGGTTCAGAAACCGGTTGTACAACTGCCTTTGGCCGTAAATAGTAAAACCCTGCATCTGAAGCAGATGCCACAAGATCAATGAGGCGCGATTTAATTCTTTCTTTCGGTATTATTGCCTCCAGTAATAGTTTCATGACCTGAAGATCAGTAAAATTTTTTCATTAGCCCAATCATCTTGTTACGAATAGACGTTTCTGCATTGATTTCGAGGTAACTGGTGCGGCTGCGCCAGGTTTCATAACCACCCAGTTCAAATGCTCCGGACGGCGGTACATATCCGCAATTTCCATTTGCCAGGGAAATGGAAAAATAGCGTTCTGCAGGGCTTTGATTTTTTAGCCAGAGCCCGGTTTCCGCGAAAATCTCTGCGGCCAGACCGCCAATCAGACCGGTCCCTATTTTTATAACATGAAGCGGAAACTGTATGGTGTCAGGATATTCATTTAACAAGACCTGTTCACGGGCATATATCTTCCTTAATCCCTCTTCATCTGGATGCAGGGTTTCATAATTACTCTCTGCAACGATTTTTTTAGACTGCTCAAGTTCTTCAGCAGAGGGTTTCCTGGTTGCTATATTTAATTCTTTATAGCATGTATCAAGATCTGGATTCTCTTCCCAGCTGATCTGGCTAAGAGATTGAAAAACGTGCTCAGCAATATCTTCGCCTATCAGTTTACTTTTTTCAAAGTGTCCGGAAGGATAACGGCCGGGGTTTAAAAAATCCCAGATATTGATATCCCCGCTTGTTCCGTTGCTCATTATTCCCACGAAATCATTATCCGCGTCAAGTTTTCTTTGAATACTTGCCGCAAATTCGCCAAAATAATCTGCAGATATGGTTCCGTTTTCCCAATCCCCAACATAGTGCAGTGAATAATTCGCAAGCAGGCTGATCCATGAATCGTCGGTGCCTTTTATAGCCAGATACGCGACACCTGGGTCGGTTATTGTCGCTGCCTGTCTGATGTAGGATTCGGCGCCGAAAGGATTTGTTTTTACTTCCTCCCGAATCCCGGTAACGGGGCTGTGAGGTGTATAGCCTTCATTCATAAGATACCGCCGGCTAAGGACGTGTTCCGGAACATCTGTACCGCCAAAAGCAATTTTCGCCGGTCTGAGTTTTTCCTTTGCCTGCTTTACCGCTTCAACGATCAGACCTGGTAATTTTTTTGAATAAGCAGCATCAACTGAACTCAGATAGGCTTCAGCAACTGAACCGGCGGCATGCGTATGGGTACATGAGATCAGAATATCTGCAAAGGCGATACCTGTTTTCCCGCTCACTTCATTTCTGATCTGATCCACATAATTTTTGGGCATCACGCAGATATCGACAACAACAATGGCTGCCATCATGCCTTCTTTCTTCAAAACAATAGCTTTTGCAAAAAGCGGATCATGAATATAACGCGCATAATGTGCACGAAAATCTCCATTGATAATTGTTCCCAAAGGAGGTGTAATATCCACTTTTGCGGCACCTGCATTAAATGTATTGTCGGCTAACTCCATGCTTTCCTCAAAAATCTTAACCAGTTCTTATAAAAAATATTATCAATATCTTCCTGTTTATAACCACGCCCGGACAATATGTCCTGATATTTCTGAAGATCAGCGATTGAATTCAGGTCCCATGGGGATTGTTCTGTTCCAAAAATACCATCGAGATCACTCCCTATAGCTATATGCTCACTATTTCCGGCAATCTGACAAATATGGTCCCAGTGATCGACAAGTTTTTCAAGCTTGATGTCCAGCTGCCAGGGATCAGAAATGGTGTCTATAAACCTGATGTCCATCGCCCAGCAATCCAGCATCCCACCTATTACGGCGCCTCTGCTGATCAGTTTCCCGATCTGGCCGTCTGTAAGCTGACGCTGGTTTGGAACCAATTGACGCACGTTGTGATGACTTGCCCAAACCGGTCCCTGGTAAATGTCCATTACCTGATCAAAGCCCTGGTCGGTAAGATGCGTCACGTCAAGTATTAATTTGAGCTTATCCATCTCCTTGAGCAGGTCAATACCCATTTCCGTAAGCGGCCCCTCCATCTTCGTCCCCGGAGCATAACGGCCCGGACCAAAATGCGATAAGCCAACCGCTCTTAACCCATACGCGTATGCTTTATGCAAATAAGAAATATCAACCAGCGAGTCAGCACCTTCCAGGCTTAATATATAGCCAATTGGCTTACCGTCGTCCGCGATGGAAAGGTCATCCCAAAGATCAAGGTGTCTGTCCAGTTCGCTGAGGTTCGTGATCTGGACCATTTCACCCAAAGCTTCCATTTCACGATACCATGTCAGCTGTGCCTGGGTCATTGCCCATGCCTGTTGCGGCGAGTTCCATCCGGGAAGTGCGCTTCCCGGAGGAGTAAAACGAGAGAGCTGTGTAGCGACGACCAAGCCGATCCTGCCTTTTCTTAATTCCGGCAAACACACTGTTCCCTTTCCCCGGTCCGGCTTATCTTTCATGTGCATTTCGCGCTGGCGTATTTCTTCCAGTGGCCTGCTCAGGTCCCTGTTCCATTCCATTGCATTCATGGAAAGGTCAAGATGGGCGTCTATTATAAACGAAGATTTCATGCTTTATCGTTAAACGGGTATTTGGTAATGATCTCATGGATCTTGTAGCTAAATTTAGCAAACAATTTGTTCCAATGCTCGACATCGCCGTTTTCATAGTTGTAAAACCCTTTATTACTTTTCATTCCCACGTCCCCGTTCGATATGATATCAGAGAAAAAATCAGGTATATGATTGTCTTT
>NZ_DATHGC010000088.1:0-20741 GCF_035317785.1 Pedobacter sp.
AGAAGACCTGGCCATCCTGGACACCGCCGTACACGCCAGCGTCTACGAAGGCTGCATCCTCACCAACAAAAAAACATTCCCCCATAACAACCTGGAAGCACTGGAACGGATCCTAAAAACAACAGCCGGGAAATACCGCACCCGCATGGTTATTATTGATGGCGTATACTCCCAGGACGGGGACCTGGCCCCACTGGCCGAGATCGTCACCCTGTGCAAACAGTACGGCGCTTACTCGGTATTGGACGATGCCCACGGAACAGGCGTGATCGGAAAAACAGGCAGGGGCGTGATCGAATTGCAGCAGCTCTACCAGGAAGTGGACATCATTACCGGCACCTTCTCTAAAACCTTCGGGCACATCGGGGGATACCTAGTGGCTGAGCCCGAACTGATCAACTTCCTGAAATTCCAGTCGCGCCAGCATTTGTTCTCCGCAACCGCCTCTCCCGCTTCCGTCTGCATTTCTAAAGCGATTGACCTTGTAGATGAGGAACCTTTTTGGATGGACCGGCTCAGGGAAAACACCGATTACCTGCGCAGCGGCCTGCTGTCATTGGGACTGAACATCGGGCCAACTGCTTCTGCAATCCTGCCGGTAAAAGTGGGTAACATCACTGCCAACGCAGAGATCTGTAAGCTGCTGCTGGAAGCAGGCATCTACGCCAACCAGATCAACTATCCTGCGGTATCGCGAAAAGATGCCCGCATCCGCATGTCAGTCATGGCTACCCACACCACCGAGCAGCTGGATAAAGTGCTGAACGCCTGGGAATGGGTAGTCACCAAATCCAGCATCAAAAATTTTGAATAGATAAACAGTAACTTATAAATGGCAACACCCCGCAAAAGAATCAGGACCAGGGACAAGGAAAGTACGATGCGCCAGTTTTTAAACGCCATCGGAACCATCCTGCGCAAAGAAGGTTTTGGCGGGCTGAAAGTAAACCGGATCGCCCGCCAGACCGGGAAGGACAAGACCTTGATCGCAAGGTACTTCACCGATCTGGCGGGATTGCAGCGCGCTTACATTTCCGAGAAAGATTACTGGATGCCTTTCTTTGAGCGCTTTGTGCTCACTGATTCCTCGGGGATTTTAGAAGTGCAGGAAATCTTCATTGCTTTAATGCAGGAGAATTTTAAGTTCTTTCACGGCAACCCGGAAATGCAGAATATCATCCTGTGGCAGATCAGTGAAGCCAACGCGCTGGTGTCCGAAATATCCAACGAAAGAGAGGATCACGGAGAGAAACTCTTTCAGTTCACCGATCATTATTTTTCCGGAACCGGCATCAACTTCCGGGCAGTCATTGCTTTGCTATTGGGCGGCACTTACTTTATGATCCTGCAGGCGAGGACCGGTAACAGTAAAGTCTCCGGAATTGACCTGAACCTGCCTTCTGATCAGATTGAGTTGCTTGGTGCCATTGATCATATCATAACCTGGGCCTGTGAAAAGGCCATTGAAAATCCCCCTATTAAAAGTCAACAAACCCAATCTTCACCTATGATGAATTACCAGTTTGAGCTGCTGGAGACCTTCGCCGCTCAATTATTAGCCTCTTCAAAACCAGAAACTGCGCCGGCGGATGCTGTGCTGAAAAGTGAGACCAAAAAACTCAGTCGTTCTATTCCCCACCATGTGATGGGCCTTTCTAACGATACGCAGATCCTGAGTTACATTAAGACCTGCATGACCAAACTCACCGAGGTCTGCGACTTGCTTTATCAGCCGGACCGTAAAACAAATGCTGATGCCGAACTGATCGTGGAACTGATCTTATCAGTCAGTAAAACATTCGGGGACGTGATCCCTGACGGGGTTACCCTTCCCAAACTGTTCTGCAAAAATGCAGCACTGCGGTTCAACGAGAAATGGCAGCTGATCAAAAAGAACCTGGAGAAACTGGGCGCGCATCCCTTTTTAACGGACATCATACATATCCCTTTTAAGGAATTCGGACTGGCGGGTAATGAAATGAGCTGGTATGATTATGAGTATCTGAATCTGTATGCTGCCAAACTGGAATCTGAATCTTTCCAGGGCTTAGGGAACCAGTCCGATGTCATGGACCTGCTTGTAGGGCTGGGCATGAACCATCCTAGGTTTTGCGCCTACTGCTCGGAGGTCTTAAAAAAGCGGACAGAGGGTCAGCCCGAAATGATCCGCATCAACCTGCTGCTGGAAGCGCAGACCGCCATCGGGCAGATCAGCTCAAGGACCGACCTGAGTTATTTGCCCGGTAAAATGACCATTGTTGCCGAACTGGTCAAATGGATCGACCTGGAAATGAAGCGGGAATACGGGATACTCTCTAAAGAATCAGATGTGCCGGATCAGAATAGGTTCAGTTTGCAGACTGATCTGAATTCCGCGCAGCTGGCGTTCTGGCAAAAGCTGCAATATGATCATGGCATCTATACCGAACCTACGCTGGACATCTTCTCGGATAAGATCGCTTATAACTTTAAGACCAAGAACGGCACCTCTCCTTCCGGTATCAGCGTAAAGAGTAAACTGTACGCCAAGATCGAGGTGAATTATAAACCGTTGGAAGAAAAACTGGAGAAAATGCTGGAAGAAGTGAGGCTGTACGGGGCCTGATCTTGGGGAATTTAAAAACTAAATATTAAGACTTACATGAAAAATAAAAACAATGACCTGGGCTTCCGCATACGGCAGCTGAGGCAGAAACAGTTTAAAACACAGTCGCAGATTGCTTATGAACTTGGCATATCCATTCCGGCCTATTGTAAAATTGAGACCGGCCTTACTGACATTAACATCACCAGGCTAAAACAAATTTCCGCTTTGTTCGGCGTATCCACTGAGGCGCTGCTTACCGGGGATGAAAGTCATTTGTGCCTGAGGGGAGAACTGAACAGCTTAAAGACCAAACTGGATGAGAGTTGTAAGGAATGTATGGATTTACAGCGAAAGCTAATTGGTGCGTACGAGCTATTGGATGAACTGAAAAATAAGTACCAGGATACCGGGGAAGTGATCATGCTGACGCACAATAGTCAATAGTATGATATTAAAGGGGTTGGGACAAGCAGGATTATTTTTCTTCTTTTGCCAGCTCCTTATCAGCATATTTTCAATCACAAAAGCCCCTTGCAGTTATTATGGAATAAATGAAATCAGCATTCCAACTTTCAATTTCATCTCTCTAAAATTGTTACGATTTAGGTTTTGTTTTGGTATATACATGGATTTTAGCTCCTTTAGAATCCACCTTTGTTACATATATCTTTGCTTGCTTTAGTCTTTTCAATAAACTCAGAATAGAGTCGCTGTTGTCGAAACGTGGGTTCTTGTAAGAGATGATTTCCTTCCATTTCCCACCCATTAATATCAGCAAATTCGAAATCTCATTTTCATTGTACTGATAAAAATAAGTATTTAGCAGGTCTATCTTAAGGTCCACGGAGTCAATCTGCCGAAAAACCACGTCCATTATGCTGTAGCTAATTGCAGCTAGTATGCCTTGTTCGTTAATTACTTTTGCAAAAGTCAGGGAAAGTGCTCGACTGTCGTTTAAAAGATCTGGAGTAATTCTTCCTGCCAGAATAGCTAATTGTTCATTTTCAAGGTCATTTGAAGATAATAAAAGTTCGTAGTCTGCGGCCATTAAGACAAGGGAATCAATCTCGGTTAAAAAATCATCCCAATTGAATTCCACATAAATTTTTTGCAGGCCAGAGAAATTATTTTGCAGTTGTTCAAAGAGCTCCTCTCGGAAGTAAAAGCGGTTATGTTGGAGCATAATCTCTACACGGCTTCGTTCATAACCCTCAAGTGGTACATTGTCAAAGTAAATTTTATACCCCTTTAATAAACTATCTAAGGCTACCTCGGAAATTTCATTCTGCAACATCAGTTCTTGCGCAAATTTAGTAACTGCAATTTTGTCGGGCACTAACTCAGCGGCTAATTCATGATCAGCCAGTTGTCTGTAATTGTATTCTGTATTTAGAAATCCGAGTAATGTCTTATCAAAGCTATCGCTCTTTTTATAAATGTGATACACATTCAACCATGTTGGAGCTACTTTAGAATTCTTGATCACCAACTCCCATAAGGAATCGTTTACTTTTTGTATGTCAGAAAATTTAATTTCTGACTGATTCAGCACCTCTAAACGTAAGTCATCTGTAACCACTGCCGGATCAAGCATAAATAAAATGGTATCCTCGTCCTCAAACTTATTGTCAGGAAGTTCCTTGAAAACATGAATAATATATTCGTTCATATATTCTTCAATATATCCTAGCATTTCATCCAAGCCATTTAACCTGACCGTGGTTAGCAATGAACGTTTCAGATCCTCTCTGTCTACATCTTTATTTTGAAATATTGTTAATGCGGAAATCATATGTGGATTTAAAAAATAATGGTTGTGGACATAAATGTATTCCACTATGATATCACCTTGTTCAAGATCCGTCAGCCTATCGAATGCAACTTCAAGTTTTGATATGATTTTTATAGCATGTTCGTCATCGACAACAGCCCTGATCCAGGATACAAAATCAGGCATTTCACCCAAGAACTCGCTAAGTGACCCATTCACGTCTAAGGACGGTAAGTCTTCGAGCCGGCAGTACTTCAAAATCCAGCCTAGGTATTCCAATTGCTTTTCAGGAGGTAATTTTGCATCATTTTTGCTCCAAACATACATACGTTTCCAGTATCTCCCCAGTTCTTTCGTGAAAAGCTCTCGTGACCCGCCTAGGCGAAAATACTGCTCAATGAAAGCAAGCGACTTATCACTATCATTTGCCAAAATAGCCAGTACACTTTTCAATTCTTGCTCTCGTGATTTTGAGCTAAGCAGATGATTTATCAACGAATTATTAAGGACATTGACCGAACTAAAATCACGGAGTGCCAGTCTGTTTAATAAAGTTTCAAGTTTATCGAGCTTATGGTCATAACCTAAAAATCTGCCTTCCTTTACGGCAAAGAAAAACTCCATATCAGGTAGGCTTAAACTTCCAGGTAGGAAATAGGAAAGGTAATAGTGGTAGTCTTCCGTTATATATCCACTCGCAACCAAAAATGTAAGCAGGGCGTTTCCTGAAAGTTCCGGGGAAAGCTCCACCATCGAACTTTGACTTAATATTTCTTGCAAACTTAATTTCCTTATCGCGTCTGATGCTGCTTGGGCTTCAGATCGCTGACGCAGTAGTTTGCCAGTCTTGTTTTCAACCCTTTCTTTTAAATCTTTTAGCCGTTTAGAATATCCCTGATCACCGTCAACTGCTTTTTCAATCTCACTAAATGTACCTAGAGTACCGACACTTCCATTTGAACGTTCAGACCGCAGGGTGCCTTCAATTACCATTAGCTCAAAATCATCATTCGCAGCCAATATGCCCAAGTCAATGTTGCTATTGTTTATGCGAATGGTTCTTTGCGATGGCGGCAGTTTTTTTAGAATTTCACACACATAAACTGACCGCAGCTCTGCTATATTCTTGAAATAAATATCTTCCAGCTTATTGATTTCATCGCTTAGCATTTTTATCTGATCATCGTATTTGATACTCAGCTTAGATATAAATGCCTTTTTACTATTGAGAACCTTAAATGCTAGACCCTTACCGTCCTGAAGCCTAGCAAATTGCTTAGGATACATATTTTTGAAAAACATCATGGCCAATAATGGCAAACATCCTTCATTCGAACTATTCAGTCTGGTTTTATACAGCTTAAATTCATTTATTGTATTGATGATTAACCGCATATCTTGTACGTATTGAGCAATATCAGCAATAAATGTTTCGGGTATAAGGCCTGGTGTAAGGCCAATCTCTGTTAGTCTTGAGCTTATTTGTTCCGCAGAATTCTTGGTATCGACAACTGGGATTACGGGTATGATGAAGTCAAAAAACTTCGTTCGTTTTTCATTTCGAAAAACATCATCTCTAAGCGCATATAAAAAGGTGATCTTACGCCCCACCTGCTCGGAGTTATTTATGATCGCGTTGAGTTCCCTTAAGTGTGTAAATATTTCCGGATCATCGAACCGATCCAAATCTTCCAGTATAACAACATTAAAACGTGTAGCTTCAAAAAAATAAATTAGTTCGTCCATGTGACGATTTAAAATTGACAGTTCATTTTCAGGCGAAATTTCTACCTCTCCACTGGTGAGGTTTAATTTGTGAAATTTGGAATTGTTATACACCCTAAAAACCAGGTATAGAATAAATATTGCTCCGAAAATTGCAAATAGCAGTGGAAAGCTTTTCAGTATTCCTTCAGGCCATTGTATGTATCTTGCCCAGTCGGTTTTAATTGAAAAAATCTCATCATGCAAGATTAAATACGCAACGGAAATACACCAAGTTACAAAAAATAATGACCGCACAAAAAGAATATAGGATGGCAAGTTTTTGATCCTTTTAAATCTAGAGTACGGAATACGCCGGTGATCTACATGGTAAAAAATCTGTTGAAGTATACTGTATTCTATAGCCTCAATTTGAAGCTCCTGAGCAGATGTGCTTTTCTTTGCGTTTTGAGTATTTGGTTTCTTTTCAATTGATTGAACAGGTAGAGATTCCAAATCTGGTGGCGTATCTCCGACATTAAACGCCGCCAGTGAAATATTTAAATACTTAAATTCGGGATGTTCTAACTCCAGTGTCCTCAAAATACTGCTTTTTCCGGAACCGTAACGCCCGGTCAATGCAACGTTTTTGGTCTCCGGGTCCAGAATCTTTTCATTTAGTAAATCCAGGTAAAGGCCTGTTTGATCAGCATCTCTTTTTGGTGTCAAATTGAAATTTGCTGTGGACTCCTTTGACCCGATATTACGCTGCAAACGATCTAACCATACAGAAAGTCGCCCCTTTATTCCCATCAGATTCTTTGCCATCCATCTCAACAACCGAAGTCGTGCATCTAAGTACGAATTGCGTAGTACGACGAAGTACTTTATAATAACCAGAATAAAAAGAATATTAATGAAAAGGATGAGAATTAAGAATAACATAACGCGTTAATTTAGAACATTAATATTACAGAAAATTCACAACATTTATGATCTAGAATTTGATACTGGTTATTAGATATCAACCTTTATCTATCTTACAATTAGTGGAGTATGGTCTGCCAATACATACCTCAGTGATAGGCATCACCGATACCGATAGCTTCCCCGCCACCGGGAATTGGGATTCGCAAATATATACGTGGGGATGCTCGCCATACTTTCGATATTTAGCCCCGGCTGGCGAATACTCGTAGCGATCATCAGAATGATACTTCGTTCTGGCAGGATTTATACACCTGGTAAAAAACCGGAAAGCGGAAATGAAACTATTGTTCCGGTATCGGGCCTATATATTTAGTTATGTTCCTCTATTGCTGTGTTACCCTAACGCAGGCTAATGACCAAAGGCAGGAGACCTTACTATCCATTTATAAGAACAGCAGGCCCGATAGAGACATACCGTAAAGGCTTTTTCATAAGAATCTTTGATTTTGTAAGCCGTTCCGAGCGATGGCATAAGTTACATAATACTAAACAGCGAAAGGCTTCACAACTCAGTGAACTTTCTTATATTTATTCAAATGCATTGTTAATATGTTAAAATGGCTCTCAGAATTTTTTAAGGCTAGTACCGCCCAAACACAACCCCTAACTACTGCAAATATGAATGCAAACAACGACATATACGAGGCCGTTAAGAATCATTTGGAGATGAATACAAATGGGGCTTTATTAGTGAAAGGGAACTGGGGCAGTGGCAAAACTTACCATCTCAAAAATGTCGTTTTCCCAAAATTGGAATCCGAAACAGATTACATACCTATTATGGTTTCTCTTTATGGCGTTTCAGATAAGAATAGCATAGCAAATAAAGTCTTCTTTGCGTATCTGGATAAAGTTGGCGAAAATGATACACTTTCTACCGCATCGATCACAAAAGGTGCCTATAATATTCTAGAATCATTTACGTGGCTAAAAAAATATGTAGATGTGAACAAATTGTTTTCGGGCTCCGGGGAAGATCTATTTAGATTTCTGCCGCAAAAAAAGCTACTAATCTGCTTTGACGATCTAGAACGAATCAGCCAGAAGATCAACCCGGAAGATTTTTTAGGTATGGTGAATGACTTAGTTGAAAATAAGGGGCACAAAGTCCTAATTATAGCAAACGAAGCCATAATCGAAAACGGTATTCGATTCAAAGAAAAAACTATTGAAAAAACTGTTCATTTTTCAAATGACCTCTCATCAATTTTTGATAATATTATCGCGTCCTGTACTGATCAGGACTATGCTGCATATCTACAAGATAACAAAGAGTTTATCCTGACTACCCTGAAATTGCCCAATGCAGAAAGTGATGCAGAAAAGGAATTTATTACATCAATGGAGAATATCAGAACTCTGAAGTTTGCTATCGAACATTTCCGGATTACCTTTAATATCCTTAAAGGAGAAAAAAACATAAGCGATAAAGTTGTAAATAGCCAACTAAGCAACCTGTGGCTATTCACGCTAAGTATTTCCGTTGAATTCAAAAAGGAAAAAAGCATTACCTACACAGATAAAAGGAAATTGGATGATTATAGTGGTGGGATTTTAAGCCCTGACGAACTGGGAGAGTTTATTTGGGGGAATAATGTTGAAGAAACTCCCTCGCAGGGAGATGAATGGTCGTATGTAAGAAATTTTGATAAGCTTTATTTTACACGGCTATCCCAGGACTACATCTACCACTCTCAAATTTACAACCAGATCACTGCAGGAAAAATTATCGACAAAGATGTACTGATCGCTGAACTTGATGCCGGGTTTAAAGTCGAAGATGGAAACATCAAACCTGCTTACGAGACTTTAAGTACTTTCATGCACTCACGTTATTTTAATCTGTCTGAAGAGGAATTTGGTGCCGAACTCGAGAAACTTTTATCCGCTTGTGAAATAGGTGCCTTTGACAACCTTCTTTCCTATTTGAATGCTGGCGTGTATTTACTGGGGTTTCACGAAGTCATCAACCGGACGCAAGATGAAATTAAAGCAAAGCTAAAGTCAGGTTTAATAGCAACGCTGCAAACTGTCACAGGAAAAGCTAATATCGACCGAGAATTGGAGATGACAGGCGGAAACTATGAGAATGAGATTTTACAAGAACTGATCGCCTTTATTAAAGATGAATTGAAAGTTACGTTAGCCGCGGATCACGGGGCAGAAAATATGCGCAAGCAAGATTTATTCATCAATAATTTACCAGAATTACGGGACGAATTACGTCCAGAAAACCCTGACGTTCGGACCCCGGATGCCTTATTATTTGATAGTTTTACTCATGATGCAATAGATAGTGCGCTAACTAACTGGCAACCAAAAGATCTAAATGCGCTAGCCGAATTACTTCAGTTTAGATATCTGGATCCATCTTTTGCCGATCGTTTAACGAGTGAAATCCCCTTCCTAAGTCAGTTAGTTAAAAAAATTGAAAATCAAGATTTTACAGATAAGCTATTGTTGGCCCATGTGTATAAGGTGCGTCTGAAACCCACATTAGAGAAAAGTATTTTAAAACTTACGAAATATAAACAGACAATTGATGGAATGGTTACACCCACTATCTCTATTCCGGATGAAGATGAAGCTAAGGATTAGACATTAACAGAGTCATTGAATTAGACTTCACTGGTGGGCATAACTAGTATCTTTTGCCAATAATGTTTCCATATTTACATAAAGCTAAATTCAGGTTTAACTATTGAATGATTTTAAGAAAAGGCATACATGCTAAAATAACACTTATATTAGATCAAATCATAATATCAGATCGAAGCACTTTTGGCTACTGCCCCGATCTGATCCTAACTCTTCTATTTCTGTTTATTTATAAGTTAACCAATATGGTTAAGATGGTGATAAACTTGTACGCAATGTCTATCACCTTACCTAGCTGTATAAATCTGTCCGGCATTCCTCTTCTGATACCTTTTCGTCTTGTTTTTTGTTTCCTTGCTTTCATTTTGCATCGTATTTATTAATACAAAGAAATAAAGGGCAAACGAGGGCAAAAAATGGGGCATACGCCCTATTTCATTTGTTTCAAAATTTGACGTGCCTCATCAAGATACAAATGCGCAGTATATCGTGAACGATCTTCCCGGGAAATCTTATTTAAGACATTCAAATTTCCTTTTACCGTTCTTTCCTGGCAGCCCAGTACGGCGGCTAACTTTTTATGAATTCCAGATTTGGACTTTGTGATACTTGAATAAATATGGCTCGTGACGCCGATCTCATTTAGAAGTGCTACAGCAAAAGGCACCCCTCTTTCTGCAATCATTTTTATTAAATCCTGCTGTTGCTTTGGCCATAGGTTCCGGACAGTTTCTAAATCGAAAAACCCAAGCGGGGAAAGTCCCGCTCTGAGTTTGCTTGTTGTCTCGACTTGTATTTTTTGCGCTTGGACTTCCGGCGAGTCTTCAATTTCCCGGATCTTGTTGTTTAGCATCTTCCTAAACTCATAGCAATGAAAAAATTCATAGGGAAAAAGAAGTGCCTCTTTATTGAGGACTTCTTTTGGCTTTTCATCAGGATCAATAGGTGCACCTTTTTTTCTGATTATAGGAAGTTGCGTCATTGGGATTGCAAGCCCTTTTTCTTTGCGCCTATTAATTTCGGCATAGGTCTCCTCGATGCTGAATCGTGACTCCATTTCTTCCTGTTCTAAAAACAGGTAATAATCAAAGTCCTTATGAAGCAACTTTAATTTTTCCAGCTTAAAGTTGTCAGTAAGTTTCTCTGCAAGATTATACCGTTCAAGTTCGGTCAGCTCGCCATTTCGGACCCGATCAAAGTCATCATACATACTGTTTTCAATTTTATAATTGCTGAATTCTGGGCCAGCGTCTTCAAATATAATTTCCTCCTCCATCAGATCAGTGATTGAAAGTCGCTCTTTTTTACCTGGCATTTCAAATTCCAGGAATTCCCAATAGCGGTCTGAATTGATATAGGTAATGTCTTCCAAGTCTTCAACAAAGTCCTTATTCTTATATGCGTCACTGTTTTCAAAGTTACTTTTATCAAAATCAGTAGCCAGCTGTCCGGTCAGCGCATAGTACTGATTAAGTCTTTTGTAGTTTTTCCGAGTCTGATTTTCAGGGATCCTAGTCTTGTGAAAAATGATGGAAAACATGCGCCCGAAAGGAGAAGAACTGTAGGTATTGACATCTCCTTTGCCGAAGTTTTCCAATCTGAAAAAGGCGTCATTGATCAGTTCTACAGTATAGGTATAGCTCCAGGCCTGTTCCTCAGGGTCTAATACGATGGGTTCATAAACATAGCCACAGAAGCTGCATGCAGTGTCTGCAATCGGTATAAACCTATCGCAACTTGGGCAGGCTTTAATTAAGTCTATACCGTCATGGGTTGTTCGCATGATTAATCTTTGAAAGCAATTTATCGAACGAAAATATACAAAAGATTTCAACAATATGAGTCGTTTTCCTCAAGCGCATTAGTGTGGGCAGCCAATACGGGAACTTTTGGTTATTTTTCAACTCAAATTACTATCGTAAATGGATATCATAAAAAACAGCATCTACAGCAGGGTTAGAAATACCAGGATCGCGTTTCTGGTTGACAGGTCTTTTGAATCGAAAAATCTAGCGAAGCTGATTGCGGACAATTACGACCTTTGGGGTGGAAGCTACAATCCCATCATACCTGTCAGTGATTCTCAGGTCGAGGAAAACTGGGTCGGCATTTTGGAACAGGTAGACCCTGATCTGGTGTATTACAGTGAGGGAATTGCTCTGGAGCTTCTGAAGGAACAAGCTATTGACATTCACCCAAGGGAGTACAAGGAATTGCAAGCCAACAGAATTTGGAATTTCCAGGGAGTAAACGCGTACGCTTTTCTGGAAGAATATTTTAAGGCATCCAGCGAACGAAGGCATATATCTTTAGCGTACTACGCCCACAACCTGGATCACCATATGTGCACGTTTTATGGACTTAACTTTGGTGTGCGTCCACATTATGTTGAAGACCAGCGATATGTACAGGACTTTAACACCGCTTGGATTGGCGCAGAAAACATTGACCAGATTCTTTCCCAGATGTACTCCAGGTACTGGTATTCTAAAAACCTGCTTTCAGGGATGATGGTCACAAACGAAATACTGAATGCTGAAAATGCCTGGAGCGCAAATAATTTCGAACTGGTGATTTATGAGGGTGACGATTGCTTTGATGATCTGTTATACTTTTGGAACCGGAAAGTTTACCAGACGCCAGGTAAAAAGATCTGTCAGATGATCGTCAGTATTAGCGAACTCGATGAGCTCAAGAATAATCCGTTTTTCCTTTCGACACTAAAGCAAATATCCGAAGAGACTACAGTTGATCTGAGCTCCCGGAGTCTGGATAAAGAGCACCTTGAAAAGATTAAGGACACATTTAATGCTCTGGGGAATGGAATAAAATTAAACGTGAAAGCGAAAGCTACTTTTCCTTATGCTTTTGAACAGATAAGGCAAGTAGACGACACCGACTGGATTAAAACCCTGATCAAGGGAGATGAGGACTTCATAGACATCCGAAATCAGGGACCTGTAGCCCTGAATCAGGCTACCGGAACTTACGAACTGGATATCCGTATCATCCAGGATAAAAACAGGGATGTAAACAAAATTAAATTTCCTTACAATTACCTGCTCCGCAAAAGTGTCAGCAGCACACCCGGCAGGGTAAACCGTCTTCATGATCTCTCGTTTTCTATCAATCATACCGTTCATGGCATCGACATCAGGGTGCCGGAAACCGAGGAGATCCTGAGCTCCAGAATTCAGATTCGCCATGTTGCGGGCACGCTGGAACGTACTGAAGGATTGATAAGCGCTAGTATAAGTGACGCAGGAACTAAGCTTTCGGCCTTTCTGAAATTGTTCAAAGGTGACTGGAACCTGATCCGCAGAGATGTCATGGACAAATTCTGGCTGGAAGCATTCACCGGAACGTCCGGCTATAAATCAGTGGAGGCCCTGTTGACGGATCAAAACGATAGAACAGATCAGCCCAGAGATCAAGCCAAAGTAGAACCAGAAATACTTTGCAGTAAAGTATTGAAAGGAAACGGCATTTTCTCTTTAAAAGACCTGGAGTACGAATTAAAACTCATCTACTATAAATACCAGGATAAAATCGGCGAGAATTTCCAGGACAGCGATCTGTCGCTAACTGATGAATTTATAGCAACCGCCGTTAAAGAAGAAAGCGACAAGGACCTTTTACCTACCTTGGATAGCTTTGTAGAGCTGGAAGCCATATTTATCGGCCTCAACGTGAAATGCCCTCACTGCAGCTCCAGGCTATGGTATCCTTTGAAGGAACTCAGTCACCGGATGAATTGCAGAGGATGTGACCATCCGGTCAGCCCTCAGGCGGAAAGTGAATTCTATTACCGGGTGAACGATGTCATACTGAACAACCTGATGAGTGATCCGGTAAAAAGGACAAAGGAGTTTTATGGGAATTATGTGGTGCTAAAAACGCTCGAAGATTTGAGAAGCGACATAGAAAACGCCTACAGCAGCTTTGGCTTTTCGCCAAGCCTAGATATTGAATACGTGATCAACCCGGAAGCTGGGGAGGATAATCAAGTAAAAGCAATGACTGATGTGGATATTGTCGCCCTTCAAAGTGGGAAGTTGGTGTTGGGGGAAGCCAAAGTTCAGGCAAAAGCCTTTAAAGGTGATCAGATTAAACAACTGATCTGGATCGGTAGGCACATTAAGCCTGATGTACTTTTGCTGGCTTATAAAGAGGGTGAGATTGGGGATGAAAAGCTGGAGCAGATCCGCACCGGCATTGGAGATAAGCGCATTAAGATAGTGGCACATAAGATATCAGAACCATGGTTTCAGTTCGGACACCTGTTCGGTATACCTCGTTAACTCGAAGGGCCTTATGGAAATTGACAACGACATGAAAATAAAACCACTGGCCTAATCACAAGAAGATTCTCCAGAACATTGGCCTTTTATGAGGTAGGCATCACACTAGATTTGTTGTCAGTAGAATTTGCCCCTGGCAAATTACATTTGTTTTATTTCGACTTTCTTTAGGTCAGCACGTGTTTTCAAGTAATATGTTTAGAAAAATAGTTGTTATCAGAACAATAACTACCTTCAGCCACAATTCCGAAAATTTAATACTTACAACCTTCTTTTCTTATCCCGGATTTATATTATCCCAATTATAATTTCAGCCCTGCCACCTCCCCTGCCCTAAAAGAAACCTAACACAATTACAGCCTGTACCGCAGCGCCACATTCCTAGCAATCGCCTTCAATAACCCCGGCTGATCGTGAACGGTAGCATCATTTACATTCCACTCCCCCCTGGCATTTGGAGCCAGTTCATATTCCCGTCCATCAAGACTGATCCTGATCAGGGTAGTTTGTTTGTCAATAGATTTTGTTAAAACAAAGATGGTATAATCATTATCCTCAAAGGTAATGCGCAGCGGTAAGCTCATAGGTGCCAATATAACGCAGTATATCGGGAAAACTTATACTTATCCTGAAATTCACGCATAACCATCACGCTCATCATCCAGCAAATCACGTTCAGGCCCGTTTTCATCCAGGTCAGTATGCGCTGGTAAATCCTCTTCAGGTTCTTCAATTCCGGAAGCTTCATATTCTGTCCCCGGATTGGTGCCATCAGAATTTAAGCCCAGATCTTCCACCTGGAAGCCGGAGTCACTACCGGAACGTTCGGAGTGCTGATCCAATGGATAAAGCAGGGAAGACTTTTCAACTCCTTCAAAGTCAACATGGCCACCCGCAGGTCCCTCAACGTGACCAGATTCACCATTATTTCCCTGAATATGCTTTGGTTCTTCATTCATACTGTGCTATTTACAGCTTTAACACTACAGGTGGCATTAAGTTTCATAAAAAGCGACACCCTGCTGCCAATAAAAAAGCAGCGACAATGATCCCATATTTAATTTGATCAGCAAATTGAGTCAGTTCAATCTTACCTCTGGCCTATAAGTTCATCGATATTCGGTAAAAGGATTTTGCTTTATCAGCCCCGAAACCTTCCACCAAGCCATAAAACATTAGCTTATCAGCTGTTAAACCCCTGATAAAAAGAAAGCGGGAAAGTCCTTCCGACCACTCCCGCTTTTCTTTATCTAAATTAACGCTCTCAGTAAAATAAACGCTGAAAATCCCAAATTGTTTTACGTTAAAATTTTCATCACTGCGCAAGAATAATATGGTCACTATTGGCCTTTAACGCTGCTGCAAAAATGATCCTTATCTATAGAGAACTATTCAGATTTCAGTGACCTGGCAGGGTCAGCAAGTGCCGTTCTTACTGATTTATAACCTACCGTTAGCGCGACAATTGAAAATGTAATTACCAGGGCCAGTAAAAAAACACCTCCACCGATGTCAATCCTGTACGCAAAGTTATCCAGCCAGCGGTGCATTACCCACCACCCAAAAGGAGCGGCGATCATAAATGCGATCAGCATTAACCTGCCAAATTCTTTTCCAAATAAAAAAACTATACTTTCGACGCTCGCACCCAGTACTTTACGTACTGCCACTTCTTTTCTCTTTTGAGCAGCCATGAACGAAACCAGGCCATATAAGCTCAGGCAGCCAATAAATACAGCTATAAAGGTGAAAATCTGGATTAATTTCATCATCACGTTATCTGTTTCATAGAGTTTTGCTATCCTATCATCCAAAAAATCCTGCTTATAAAGACTGTTAGGAAAAGCTTGTTTCCAAACACTTTCTACTTGCGAAAGCGTAGATTTCATGTTTTGCATGTCTATTTTTAATGCACACTGCCCATACCATACATGGAAACTGGTCAGCGCTAAGGGCTCGATAGCGGAATGGAAGGACTTATTGTGAAAATCTTTCATTACCCCTACTATGGTACCGGTATATCCGTTTATCACCGCCGTTTTCCCGAGCGCATCTTCATTTGATTTTAGTCCAAGCATTTTAACAGTTGCAGCATTGATCAGAAATTCTTTTACCGTATCTGCAGGTTTTATATTTCTACCCGCAAGAATGCCGATACCGAAAAAAGAAGCATAACTGTTGTCTGCATACCTGCAGGAGATGCTGAATTTTTCGTTTTCCGGCCGGGATCCAAATTTTATCCTGGAAGCGCTTGCCCGTTCCTGTGCAGGTGGCGCATAGCAAAATGTGAGATCGTTCACTCCTGCTATCTTTAAAAGTTGTTCTTTGACTGTTCTGATCTTAGCGGGTTGATTATCGGGTACAGGCAGCATCATAATTCCGTTTTTGGCAAATCCCATACTTGCCTGCTGGGCATAATTCATCTGATTTACAATGACAATGGTACCAATAATCAATAACTGAGAAATGGCAAATTGGGTGATCACCAGTCCTTTTCTGAGCGAAACAGATCCCGAACTGCTGTGTGAGATCTTTCCTTTTAGTGCCAGCACCGGCTGGATGCCAGCCAGGACCAGGCCCGGGTAAAATCCAGAAGAAAATATCATAAAAACCAATAAGACCATCAGGAAGATTAAAAGATAAGGGTCGTTGATCAAATCAATTTGAATTTGGGTATTAAAAAGCTGATTTACAGCGGGCATTGCCATTTCGGAAATTACCAGCGCGGCTACTAAAGCCAGTATACTAATCAATGCGGTTTCAACAATAAATTGCCAGAAGAGTTGTGGACGGGTGCTCCCCAATACCTTGCGCACTCCGATTTCCTTTGATCGGCTGATGGCCTGGGCAGTAGCCAGGTTGATGAAATTAATACAGGCAGCAAGCACTAAAAACAAGCCTATACACCCCAAAGCAATCAGGCTATCTTTGCCAAAAAAGGCCCCGTAATCGGTATTCAGGTGGATATCAGCCAGGGGCTGAAGCTGAAACTGCCACTCTTTTGCATCTTTGTTTGCGTAATATTTAAGTGAAAAGGATGGAAATATTTTATTGACATCAGCTGAAGAGACGCCCGGTTTAAGTCTCAAAAAGCATTGCATATCATTGTTAACGTTTCTCCATTCACTTGTGACCACCCAGGGCTGGAGGACTTTCAGACTGACGAAAGGCAGGTAAATTTGCTGTGTGAAGTCGGTATTGACAGGCAGATCTTTTAAAATACCTGTTACCGTAAAATCCAGGGTATTGGCAACGCGGATGGTTTGACCAATTGGGTCGGAACCTGCAAAATACTTTCTGGCTAATTTTTCTGTAATTATCGCTGAGCGTGGGTCAGTCAAAATCGTGCGCTGATTGCCTTTAACTAAAGGAAAATCAAACAGCTCAAAAAATGACGGTTCGGCAAATGCAACATCCTCTTCAAATTTTTTATCCCCTGAAGCATCTTTAACAGAAACCAGTTGCTGGGTTGAATTATAAACAGAAGCTATTTTTTCGGCATAGGGGTAGTCACTTCGGAAAGCGGCGGCAAGTGGCGAAGGCACTCCTTTAATGTATTTCTTTTCTCCAATATTTAATTCCGTAGTGATCCTAAATATTCTTCCGGATTTCGGATGGAAATTATCAAAGGTTAAATTGTATTTGATGAGCGAAAAAATCAGTGCTGCACAGGCAATTCCCAGACCCAAACCAAAAACATTGATGGTCGTGTAAAGCTTATTACGTTTAAAATTTCTAAAAGCGGTAAGTAGGTAGTTCTTAAACATAACAATTGGTTTTGATTCAGCTTGCAAGAAGATTGCCATTATAAATGGCATACATTTAAGGCATGTGGAACTAGTTTTTTTATTCCAGGTGTTTGAAACTGAACACTTGCCTGTTCGTTATTGAACGGCGAATTGAGGTGCAAAAATATAGTTGGTGATAGACTAAACTCGCTGATGCCTGCAACAGCTCCAAATTTTATTTATAGAAATCTACCATCCACTTCTTAGATCTGAACTTCGATCAATCTGCGGAATCTGATAAGGCGATCATCACGGCCCCGGCAATCATCACCGTCCCGCCTACCAGGATCTGCCAGATCAGTTTCTCTTTTAAAAAATTATCCACATTACAACTGCCATCACCAGGAAAGTTCTTTCGATAGCGGTTACATACGAGGCCTGGCCTATAGACAAGGCTTTATAAGAGAAAAGCGCAGAAAGCGAAGTGCATACTCCGGCCGAAAGCAGAAATATCCAGGTTTCTAACCGCTGTAGTTAACCTGAAAAACTACAACCGACCAGGCAATAATGAAAATCAGTAGAGTCTGAATGGCAAAGACAAGACTTAAATCCACATTTTTTAATCCCGCTTTTATCATACGATTGCCAATGCTTCTAATATTGCCGCCAGTACAGCCCATAAAATCCCAATAATGATTTGCTTTTTAACTCATAACAGCAAAACAGAATAATAGAATTAACAAAGCAGAATATTAACCCTGCTGCATATAAAAAATCTTACCCCAGCACATGAAAAGCCAATACCTTCTGCACTTCAAAAACATTAACAGATTTATTGAACTTCTTCCTGATACTCGGAAGCGGTTCACTGGAGATCCATATTTTCAATTCCGCATCCAGATCAAAAGTACCGGCAGTTTCTACACTAAACCTGGAGATCGACTTGTAAGCCACAGACACATACTCAGTTTTACTGCCGGTAAGACCCTGTATATCTACAATGATCAGCCGCTTACTGGTAAATATAAAAGTATCCCTGAGCAGCTTGAATCCCAGTTCGATTTCTTCGTTATCAATTAATAAGGTGCCAAAGTTTTTCTTTAAATCATCTGTGCTTACCGCACCAGCATTGCCCATCAGAGCGGAGAATAATCCCATATATCCTTTTTTAATTAAGTAAATCCTTAAGTATTTGAGCCCTTTCGTGGGCTGCTAGCATCTGACGGCTTTGCTAATTTAATGTTACATAATATGTTAAAAAAAGCCCGGCTTAGAATGTTCAAAAAATGACTTGATCTGTAAGCACACCTGATCTGGAACAAGAATTAGAAAGGGCCAATTGTTCCGTTTTTTACCCCGGAGGGCACTATTAAGATCATAACAGAAGTCCCATCCTCCATACTTAAATTTTCCTAAACACCAGTCCGGAAGTATCTCCGCTGCTCAGCTCAAAGCCAGTGATCTTGTTTTTCGCATCCCGCCTGATCAGCAAATGGCTCAATAAATCACTTTCTGTAAACATGTGCTCCAGACCTGCAAACCTGACCTTGGCTGGAGCATTGTACTTACCAGAAATCCAAAGGCTGTTTTCTTTGACCTCGATTTTAAAAACACATTCCAGTTCCTCAGATACATAATTGCCTGCATAAGCCTGCAACATGGATATGGAAAAGGAAACTTCCTGAGTACGGGACATATCAATAGATTTTGAAAGCGCCGGACTGCTTAAGCTAGCCCTCACCTGTTTTGTTTTAGCATCAATGCTGAATTTATACTTTACAGAAGTGCGGGCCGTCATGTGAAACAGACCAGGCGCCTCGGCAGCCAGTTCCGAACTGCCAGCAGCATATAGTTTTCCCGCTTTATAGGATATAGCGACACTGTAGCCGTTTTTCGCAATGTAATTGCCGGCCCACTTTTTCAAATCCATTGAGTCTTTTAATACGATAACAGGATCATTCTGAACCACCGGCTGCCTTTCCTTCACAGATCGGTCCGGGATTAAAAGTTCTGCAAGCTCGTTAATTTTATTATATACATCCCGGTCACCCCCATTCCCAAACACTAAAAAGCCCGTCTTCAGTTCAGGATAAACTGCAATGACCGTCCGGTAACCCGCCAGCCCGCCGTTGTGAATCAAACGCTTGTATCCTCTATGCTGGACCACATCTATACCCATTGCATATGTTATCAGTTTGCCATCGTTTAACTTTCCGGAAGTGGTCATCAGGTCAATATCCTTCTGGGTCCCTGCTTTGGGTTGATAGAAATTGCTGACCCATTTTGCCATATCATTGATGTTAGTAAACAGCCCTCCGTCTCCCATGGTATAAACATTATGGTTTGCGTTGTGATAAACACCCTGATCCAAATTATAAGAATATGCTCTGTTTCTAATAATTTCACTATGCTCATCGATGAAAGCACTTGAAGTCATTCCAAGGGGCCTGAAAATAGCAGAATCAACATATTTACGAAAAGTTTTCCCGCTTACCTTTTTAACGATCTCCGAGAGCAGCACATAATTGGAGTTGGAATAAGAAAATTTCTCTCCCGGTGTAAAATTTAAACTGTGCTGTCTTTTCAGAATGTTAATCGCTAAATCCTGGGTAAGCATACCGTTAATACCCAATCCAAAGTACTGAGAAAGACCGATATCGTCCCGGATTCCGCTGGTATGGCTTAACAGATTTCTGACGATGATCTTCTTTCCGCCAAAGTCAGACATCCATGGAAGGTAGGTATGAATATCATCATCGAGATTGATCTTTCCTTCATTTGCAAGCAGCGCAATGGCGTAACCTGCAAACTGTTTGGACACTGAACACATGTAATAAACGCTGGATGGTGTATTTAGGGTGCTATCCTCCATACTCGCCAAGCCAAAACCCTTTCCGTATACGATTTTATCACCTTGTATGATGCCAACGACACAGCCCGGAGTGTTCGGACTGTTCCATCTGGCAAACAGCCGGTCAACTTTTAAACTGGTACTATCAGGCAAAGACTGTCCGATAGCGGCGTTTTGAGCGCAATTCATGATCATTAGAAATCCCAGTATA
>NZ_DATHGC010000089.1:0-21329 GCF_035317785.1 Pedobacter sp.
TCATCAGTGTAAATTCATCACAGGCAATTCCCGAAGGACTGATCGCGAAAGTCAGACTGATCAAAGCCTCCAGTTCCAATGCCCAGGTACTGCCAAAATCGGCAGTGCTGGCCAACGAAACTGAAGAAGAATTCTGGGTAATGAAACTGATCAATGACTCTACGGCGATTAAGATCCCGGTAAAAAAAGGACTGGAGAGTGATCAGCTCACTGAGATTTTAAGTCCTGTATTTGGGAGAAAAGACAGGATTATCAGTGCCGGTAATTACAGGATTGCAGATACCGCTAAAGTTAAAGTTGTGGAACGGCTATGAAAAACTTCTTTATAACCTATAAGCATCCGCTTCTTGTAACTCTGATCCTCGTTCTTGCCGGGGGAGGCTATGCTTATCAGCAGCTCAAAACCTCACTTTTTCCTGAGATTACTTTTCCTAAGATTAAAATTATCGCTGAGGCCGAACTACAACCCGTAGATAAGATGGTGACGACCATAACCCAGCCGCTGGAAAATGCCGTAAAACAGGTTCCTGACCTTAAACTCATCAGGAGTACAACTTCAAGAGGAAGTGCAGAACTTTCTGCATACATGGATGAAGGGGCTGATATTGACCTGAGCCAGCAGCGTATCGAATCCCAGATCGCCAGGATCAGCAATGTGCTCCCGGCAGGTGTCAGCATATCGGTGGAAAAAATGAACCCATCTATATTGCCGGTTAGTGGTTATAGCCTGGAAAGCAGCAACAAATCCCCAACAGAACTGAAACGGATAGCCAATCTAACCGTAAAACCATTTTTATCACAGGTGGACGGGGTCTCTGAAATCCGTATCATAGGCGGGAAAACCAAAGAATACTGGGTTGAACCGGATCAGCAGAAAATGGCCGCATTGTCCATCTCTCCCGACCAGCTCAGTACTACGCTGGAAAAAAGTAATTTTATAAAGTCAAACGGATACCTTTCAGACCATAATTACATGTACCTGTCTGTGACGGATGCAACAGTTAAGACCAAAACTGACCTGGAAGATCAGATCGTTGGCAAAAACGGGAACCGGCTGGTGCGGGTTAAGGATATTGCTCATGTAAGTATCCAGGAGGGGCTGGAATATACAAAGATCAATGCCAACGGCAGAGATGGGATACTGATTGCGGTGATCAAACAGCCCAATGCCAACCTGGTAGATCTTTCTGATCAGATGGCGTTGAAGATTATGCAGCTGCAAAAAATCCTTCGGGCAGGGGTGGAGGTGAAACCTTATTACATACAGGCCGATTTTGTAAACAATTCTGTAAAAAGCGTAAGTGACAGTTTATTGATCGGCTTGGCACTGGCCATCATTGTGGCCATTATTTTTTTGAGATCTCTGAAAGCCAGTGCTGTTATTCTTATTACCATTCCGGTAACGCTTTGCCTGACTGTAATTGTATTGTATGCTATCGGTTATTCCTTAAATATCATGACCCTGGGTGCTATTGCCGCGGCAATTGGTTTGATCATTGATGATGCGATCGTTGTTGTCGAACAAATTCACCGGACTCACGAGGAACACCCCGATGAGCCGACTGTAAACCTGTTGAAAAAGGCCATCGACTATCTTTTTCCGGCGATGCTCGGGTCATCTGTCAGCACGATAGTGATATTCATTCCTTTTGTACTGATGACCGGGGTGGCCGGTTCTTATTTTCAGGTGATGACCAATACAATGATCATCACCCTGGTCTGTTCTTTCTTGGTGACCTGGCTCGGCTTGCCGGTCATTTACTTGCTGCTGACACGTAAAGCATCGGGCAATTCCGTTAAGGCATCAGCAATCCATGAGCTGAAAAATCAAAAATGGATTGGGTATTTTATCCATAGGCCATACATCAGTATCGTGGCAATGCTGGTATTGGTCACATCTATGATTCTGATATTCCCGCACCTGCAAACAGGCTTTTTACCGGAGATGGACGAGGGCAATATTGTACTCGACTACAATACCCCGCCGGGTACCTCTCTGGAGGAAACGGACAGGATGTTGAAGGAAGTAGAAAAGGAATTGGTAAAGATTCCGGAAGTGGAGGCTTATTCCAGGAGAACGGGAACGCAAATGGGCTTTTTTATCACCGAACCCAATACAGGTGATTACTTGATCCAATTGAAACCAAACCGGACCAGGACCACTGATGAGGTGACCCAGGAGATCAGGGTAAAGATCGAAAATACGCAGCCCGGGCTAACAGTTGATTTTGGACAGGTAATAGGAGACATGCTCGGCGACCTGATGAGCTCTACCCAGCCTATTGAAGTGAAGATTTTTGGCAATGAACAGGATAAACTCCAGGGCTTGTCTAAAAAGATAGCAGCGATCATTACAAAGGTAAATGGCACGGCAGATGTATTTGACGGGATCATACTGTCAGGTCCTACTATTGACATCCAGCCTGATTTTGCTGCGCTGTCCAGATTTGGAATTAGCCCTGCCAGCTTTCAGTTTCAAGTGGAGACTGCTGTACAGGGAAGTGTAATCGGTAATTTATATGATACGCAATTGTCACCAATCCGTATGATCTATCCCGGAAGCAGGAAATTTGGGACCGCTGACCTCATTAAAGTAAAAATAGTACTTCCAGGTGGTACAACGGTGCCGATATCGGGGCTTGCTAAAGTTGAGCTCAAAACAGGGACTGCGCAGATTGACAGGGAGAACCTGCAGTCCATCGGGGTAGTTACAGCCCGGCTCGATAACAGAGACCTTGGAAGTGTGATGAAGGATATACAAAAAGAAGTGGGCTCAAAAATTGTTTTGCCCCCGGGTTATCACATTGAATATGGAGGGGCATATGCTGAACAGCAGCAATCATTTAAAGAACTACTGACCATACTTATTGCCTCAAGTTTGCTGGTTTTTAGTGTAATCCTTTTTCTGTTCAGAGACTTCAGAATTGCATTCCTAATCCTGCTGATCTCTGTACTGGGTATTTCGGGAAGCTACCTTGCCTTATTTTTGACCGGTACGCCGCTGAATGTGGGAAGCTATACAGGGCTGATCATGATTGTGGGTGTCATTGGAGAAAATGCCATTTTTACTTTTCTTCAGTTTAAGGAATCACTTCATGAAAAAAGTGTGGAAGAGGCGGTAATTTATGCCGTATCCACGCGGTTGAGGCCAAAATTAATGACAGCGCTCGGTGCCATTATTGCACTTTTCCCACTCGCTTTGGGCATTGGAGCAGGGGCACAGCTACACCAGCCGCTGGCCATAGCAGTTATCGGTGGTTTTGTTGTTGCATTGCCTTTATTGTTAATTGTTTTGCCTAGTATGATCAAAAAGTTTTATGGCTGATCCTGTTGATTTTTTTACAAACCCTCATGACTACGGTTTTGCCTTGCTGATACTTACCAGATTGCCTATTTTTCCTTTGAAATTTCCGAAAGAGCCATCGTCTCCTGTTGCCATAATAGCTTTTATTTCAGTTTACAATTGTATGTAACTTCGCTCTCCTCCTAAGTTTAACCAGGTTTTGCCGAGGCATTCTTAAGGTTTTGTAAAGGATACATCCAAGCCAACCCCTGCACAACACCTTGCCAAAACGTACCGAACACCTTGCCAAAACCAAGAGCAATAGTAACTGTCCTAACCACAAGAAACTCGCCCTCAAACAAATTTAGCCGGTTAGTCTTCTTGACTCTTTTCATAATCTATGCAGTTTGGATTATGTCTGGGTATTTCGTCAAAAGTGGCCACTCATTCCGCGTTTAAACTGTGTCCATTGCGGAATTGTAGAGTCTGTAAGAGGGGATTTTATTATTTCTATTGAAAGTAATACAAATTCAGACGGTTCGAGGAATGGAAACGGAGTGTATAGAAGGATGCGGCATAGCTAAATACGTAAATTGGTTTTTTACTGAAAGATCAGAATGATGGTTCCGCCCATAATCATCAACACAGCAATTACTGTTTTATAGGTCAATGGCTCTCCGAGAAAAATGACAGACAACAATAAGGCGATGGCTACGCTGGCCTTGTCCACCGGAGCAACCTGCGAAACCTTGCCTATTTGAAGCGCTTTAAAATAAAATACCCAGGACAACCCTGTTGCCAGGCCTGAGAGTACCAGAAAGATCCAGTTCTGTTTTGTCAGGCCGGAGATACCTGTCTGTCCGCCTTTAAAGAAAACGATTGCCCAGGCTAAAAGTAATATGACCACAGTTCTGATCGCGGTAGCGAGATTTGAATCAATACCTTTTATTCCGACTTTAGCCAGCACGGCCGTTAACGCTGCAAAAAATGCAGAAAGTAATGCGTAGATCCACCACATATTCTCATGCTTTACTGTTAAATATAGCTAAAAGCTCGTAAATAAACCTTAGAAACCCTGTCCGCTTTAAGACACACTGTCCATAAGGATACAGTTTGGTTTTGATGGTATGACGTAACTGTCTTATATACAGTAATTTATTTCTGGCATTTGCATTGGAATACGGTATGCAAATCAATAATAAATATGGACCGTGAAATTTCTGTTCAACAGCAAGCCAGGCGAAGAGCCAAAATATACCTCATTGTACTCTTAGGAGTAGTTACTGCTACTTTTGGATTTGTTTACTTTAAAGGTATGGTTGAACTCGTTGTAAATCGGAGCGATTTCAAAACTTCAATTGCGGAATCTGGTGTAATAGAAGCAACAGTTCCCGCATCAGGTATCGTTACACCGGAATATGAGCTGACCATCAGTTCGCCTGTAAATGCAAAGATCGAACAGGTGATGTTTAATGCCGGTGAAAAAGTTGTTGCCGGGCAGTCGATTTTACGCCTGAATAAAGAATCCTCTTTGCTGGCTTTTGAAAAGCTGAATGAAGAACAGCATATGAACCGTAATAAAATATACCAGTTGTCATTGGAACTGGAGAAAAGCCTTGATGAACTCGAAACACAACATGCTATCAAGGAAATGAAGATCAATAGTCTGGAGACGGCTTTGGAACATGAGCAATCACTTTTGGATATTGGCGGGAGTACTCAGGAGAATGTAAAGCAGGCCCGGTTGACCCTGAACGTGGCAAAACTCGAACTGACACAAATCAAAAACCAGATTGAGAACCAGAAGGCGATGATGAAGGCCAACTTGAAAAGTCTGGGCTATGAAATCAACATCCGTGAAAAGGACATTAAAGGGATTAGCGATAAGCTGAAAGGCGCCGCAATTTCTTCACCCAGAAACGGGGTGATCACCTGGGTCAACAGCAAAATCGGTACTGAAATTAGCGAAGGTGAAGAGCTGGTGCGTATTGCTGACTTAAGCAGTTTTAAAGTGGAGGCCAATATTTCTGACACTTATGCCGATGAGGTAAAGGCGGGTAGAACGGCACTGATTAGGATCAATAAAACAGATCTCCGGGGCAATATCAGTAATGTGCAACCGGCAGTTGAAAATGGTACGGTAAAGTTTTCTGTTAGTTTAAGTGACAAGAATTCTAAACTGTTGCGGTCCAATCTAAAGGTTGATGTTTTTGTAGTTACTTCTTATAAAGAAAAGGTGATCAGGCTGCAGAATGGCCCGGCCTTTAACGGGTCTGAGGAGCAGCTGGTTTTCGTCGTCAAGGGCAACGAAGCAATACGCCGCAAAATAAAAACCGGAGAAAGCAATTCCGATTTCATCGAAATATCATCTGGTATTCAGCCGGGGGAAAGCGTGATCACTTCGGATATGCGGGATTTTATCCATCTGGAAAAGGTCAGGGTTAAATAATCATAGATAAAGGAGAACCATGATCAAATCAATGACAATTATCGCCGGTTTATTTTTGCCTGCAGCAGTGATGAGCCAAAGTCTTCAGGATACAGTTAAACTAAAGCTGACTGAAGTAATTGAGATTGCCAAAGCACGCTCTACTGCTGCAGTGCAGGCAGCGACCATACGCGAAAATCAGTACTGGCAGTATAAGACCTTTAAATCTAATTATAGCCCTCAATTGAGCCTGGACGGTACATTGCCCCAGTTCAGTAAAACCAATATCCCGGTGATCCAGCCAGACGGGACAGTAGAATTTAAACCGGTAACCAATGACAATTCACAGTTGAATTTAGGATTGACGCAAAATATCGGTTTAACAGGTGGTCAGGTATTTCTTGGATCGAATGTATTGCGGTTTTCAGATTTTGACCGCCGGCAGACCCGGTACAATGGAAACCCCCTGGTTATTGGTCTGAACCAGCCTTTGTTTGCATTCAACGCCCTGGCCTGGGATAAAAAGATCGAGCCTTTACGCTACGAAGAATCACAGAAGAAATATAAGGAAGACATGGAGCTGGTTGGACGCGATGCCTCAGAACTTTTTTTCAGCTTGCTGATTGCACAGATCAACCGGGATATCGCTGCCAAAAACCTGTCCAACAACGAAACCATATACAGGATCGGTGAAGGTAAAGCCGCATTGGGACGGCTGTCAAAAGATGAACTGCTGCGCTTAAAACTAGGCGTCTTAAATGCACATAAGGCTTTGGCCCAGGCTAATGTAGATGCCGAAACCGCAGATCTTCAGTTAAAATCCTTTATCGGTTTTTCGGAAACTAACCAGATTCAGCTTATCCTTCCTGAAGACTTGCTGACATTCAAAATTGATAAGGAAATTGCAATTGAACAGGCAAGGAATAACCGTCAGCAGGCCATAGAGTTTAAAAGGGCCCTACTAGAGGCGGATAAGGAGGTGGCAAAGGCAAAGGGTGAAAACGGGCTTAAAGTCAACCTCTTTGGAACTTTTGGGCTCACCAACGTGGCTGACCGGCTACCTGGGATTTATACGGATGCCAAAGATCAGCAGGAAATACGGTTGGGATTTCAGGTTCCCATCCTTGATTGGGGCCGTTCGGCCTCAAGGATCAAAACAGCACAATCAAACCGCAAACTGGTAGAAGCCAGGGTAAAACAGGCCCGGATCAGTTTTGAGCAGGAGATTTATACCACACTAAGGCAATTGTCGATGATACAGGATCAAATGAAGACCAATGCAGAGGCCGACGTTACAGCCAGTGAGCGTTTTGAAATTGCAAAAAAGAGGTATTTTCTGAATGACCTGAGCATCACTGACCTCAACATCGCATTGCAGGAAAAGGACCAGGCGCGCCGTGATTATATCTTCTCTTTAAAGAGCTTTTGGAATGCCTTCTTTAATCTCCGGGTGCTGACACTTTATGATTTTGCAGCCAATACAAAAATCTGATTTAAACCAATCTATATAAATATCCGGAAAGCACAAATATGAAAATCTTAATTTAGAAACATAACCCAAACAGAAATGATAAAATTAACAGACATAGAAAAAATTTACCGCACCAATACGATTGAAACAACCGCCCTCAATAAGATCAACATCAATATTGACAAAGGAGAGTTTGTGGCCATTATGGGCCCTTCAGGTTGTGGTAAAAGTACCCTGCTCAATATCATCGGGTTACTGGATGCTCCCACGGGCGGCATTATCAATATCGATAATCAGGCTGTTACCGCTCTTAGCCGTAAAAAGCTGGCTGTATTCAGAAACCTCAAGCTTGGATTTATCTTTCAAAGCTATCACCTGATCAACGATCTTTCAGTAGTAGACAATGTGGAGTTGCCTTTGCTTTACCGTAGTGGTATTTCCGGCGCCGAAAGACGTAAGCGGGCCATCGAAGCCCTGGGAAAAGTAGGTCTTGGTGCGAGAACAAAACACTATCCTAATCAACTTTCCGGTGGTCAGCGTCAGCGTGTAGCAATTGCACGTGCCATCATTGGTAACCCGGAAATCCTGCTTGCCGACGAGCCTACCGGGAACCTGGACAGTGCCATGGGAGAGGAAGTCATGAATTTAATGCTGCACCTGAATAAAACAGACGGGACGACCATCGTCATGGTGACCCATGATGCTCAAATGGCAAAAAAAACACAGCGGATCATTCACTTCTTTGACGGACAGCAGGTCAGTTAAACCAGATTTAAAATCGTTATCATGCTTAAAAATTATATCAAACTCACCTTTAAAATAATGCTCCGTAAGAAGTATTATACTGCGCTCACGCTGATAGGCATTAGTCTTACCATCATGATCATTGTGATATTCGCCTCGTTTATCGATCAGATCGTCAGTGCAAACAAACCGGAAGTTAACCGGGACCGGACCCTGATACTGGATAAACTCTCCATTTACAAAGATGGCAAAAAGACCAATGCAGTACCCAGCATTAGCTTCCTTCAAAAGAACATAGGCAAGCTGGAGAGTACAGAAGCGATTTCCTATTTTTCCGGCAGCGGGTTCATTTCGTCTCTTAACGGAAAAACTGCCGGACACATGCTGACTTTTACTGACGGCAACTTTTGGAAGATCACCGACTTTGAATTCACCGAAGGGAAGCCTTTTTATTCCGCGGAGGTTAAAAAAGGTGCAAGAGTGGCTGTGATCAATGAAAAAACAAAGTCTTATTTCTTTAATGAAAAGGAAGCTCTGGGTAAGGACATTGCTATAATGGGTTTATCTTATAAAGTAATCGGCATCGTCAAATCTGCAACACCGTTTAGCAGGGTTTATGCAGATGTTTATGTACCCTATACTACGGACGTCAATATTCAACGTAAAAATGCCGCAATTGAAGGGTCTTACAGTGCGCTGCTTTTGGCCAAAAAAACCGATCTGAGAAAAGTACGTGCTGAGTTGCGAAACCGTTTGAGGAAATACAAGTTTTCGGAAGCGGATTCAGTAAAAGTACATGCCTTTACGGCTTTGGAGCAATTTTCAAAAAGCACTTCTGCCGATGATGCTGAACCGCAATATGGAAAAACAGCAATGGTGGTCTTTATCATCCTGACGCTTTTCATGCTTATCCCGGCAATCAGTCTGATTAATCTTAACGTGACCCGTATCGGGGAACGGGCAGAGGAGATCGGGGTACGGAAGTCTTTCGGGGCAACCTCGGGCGACCTTGTAGGACAGTTGGTCATTGAAAATACCATCATCACCCTGATCGGCGGAATGATAGGTCTGGGTCTGTCAATTTATGCTTCGCAATTACTGGTATACTTTATCAATACGTTTGATCCGCTTTTCAAAATGGAGACAGACAGTTTTATCATCAGCTGGCGTGTGTTTGGCTTCTGCCTTTTCAGCTGTCTGCTGCTGGGGCTGATCTCCGGAGTTTATCCAGCCTGGAAAATGTCCCGTATGAATGTTATTTACGCGCTGAAAGGAGGGAATAACTTATGATCCTGCACTTGTTTAAAATGATCCTGAAACGGAAGAAGACCTATTTTTTCCTATTCCTTCAGTTATTTGTGGCCTTTATGGCCCTGTTTCTGGTCATGGGCCTCAACATGAAAAAGTTTAGCAACTATTTCCAGCCGCCTGGATATAATTATGAGGATGTCTGGCTGGTCGAGCCTGATTTTCAAAATGTACCAGAGGACAAGAAGATTGAATACAGCAACCTGGTCCTGGAAAAGCTCCGGGCCATCAGGGAAGTGGAACTGGTCAGCGCAGCGCAGGTTATTCCTTTCCAGCAATGGGGCAGTGACGAAAAGATCACCTACAAAAAACAAGTCATTACGGCCATGAAGTTTGAAGTGGATGAACACTATAAAGATGCTATGGGCATCAGCTTAGTTGAAGGGCGCTGGTTTACTCCCAAAGATTATGTATTAAATACCATACCCGTGGTCATTACCCGGGATCTTGCGGAACGGGATTTTAAGAATGACAGTCCGCTTGGCAAAACCATCCTGATAGGAGATAAAAAAGCGCTGATCGTCGGTATTTCAGAAGCGATCAGAGAAAATACCTCTGCTAATCTTAGTCCGGGATTTTTCATGCCGCTTCAAACTGCGGCCGGCAAATATCTGCTGAAATCAGAAAACACAGAAAATTTTCAGTTGCTCGAAGATAAAGTCAGGAAATCGGTAACTTCGGTTGGTGCTGCAGATATCCAGATCAAACAAAATATATCACTAACCCTGGTCAAGAAGTACGCGCACAAAATTGACTATATTCAATTGAGCATAACATTTGTGGTATTTATATTTTTGCTGGTCAACGTATTTCTCGGTATTTCGGGGATGTTCAGCTATAACCTGTCCAAGCGTAAAGCTGAAGTTGGCTTGCGGGTCATCATGGGCGCCAGTCCATCGCAGATATTGATGCAGTTTCTTGGCGAATCTATGGTACTGACTACCCTGGGTATTTTGCCTGGGATATTGATTGCTGTTCAAATGCTGATTATGCAATATTTCGAACCCTATACCAATGAATACTATGGGATTTTGAGTATTATATTTTCTGCACTGTTTTTATACCTGCTGATGCTCAGCTGTGCATTTTATCCAAGTTTAAAAGCAACCCGGCTCAATCCGTCGGATGCATTGCATGAAGAATAAACCGTTTAAAGAACTGATATGATCCTGATTATTGATGACGATATCGCTGTATGTGCTTCATTGAGCCTTCTTTTGAAACAGGAAGGGTTTAAATCTATAAAAGCTAATGGTCCCGAAGAAGCATTGCAACACCTCAGGGAGAAAGCAATAGACGCCGTTTTGCTGGATATGAACTTTTCTATGGAAACTACAGGTGAAGACGGCCTGGTAATGCTTGAACAGATCAAAAAACTAAGGCCTTCATTGCCAGTGATTTTAATGACAGGCTGGGGTTCGATCAGATTAGCGGTTGAAGGCATGAAAGCAGGGGCTTCCGACTTTATCAACAAGCCCTGGGACAATGACCATTTGATGCGTGCGCTTAGAACCGTACTGGACCTGTCTGCTGAACAGGAAGGCCCTGCTGCGCTGACACGGAAAAAGCTAAATGAAAAGTATGGGTTTGAGAATATCGTAGGGGAAGATCCTCAGCTTTTAGAAGTACTGCAAACCATCGCCAGAGTCAGCTGTACCGATGTTTCCGTCCTGATCATTGGTGAAAGTGGTACAGGTAAGGAGCTGATTGCAGAGGCTATTCATGAAAACAGCCTGCGTAAAAACAGGTCTTTTGTGAAGGTGAACCTTGGAGGGATTTCTTCCAGTCTGTTTGAAAGCGAGATGTTTGGACATAAACGCGGGGCATTTACTGATGCACGCAATGACAGGGTGGGTCGCTTTGAACTGGCAGATAAAGGCACGATTTTTCTGGATGAGATAGGCGATCTGGACTTAAACAGCCAGGTAAAGCTACTGCGTGTTTTGCAGGACCGAAAGTATGAAGTGCTTGGAGATAGCCGGACACGCACTGTGGACCTGCGTGTAGTTTGTGCGACCAACCGGGACCTGCGCGAAATGATTGCTGACAATAAATTCCGGGAGGATCTGTACTATCGGATCAATCTGATCATCATCCGGCTTCCCCCGCTTCGGGAACGGGCTGATGATATTCCTGTCCTGGCTGGTTATTTCCTGAAGAACCTCAAGGAAATCTATAACAGACCAAGGCTGCAGATTGACAGAAAAGCTTTAAACTGGCTAAAATCCCTGCCGCTCCCGGGAAATATCCGGGAACTTAAAAATCTGATCGAACGTACTGTTTTACTTAGTGAAGGGGATATATTGGCTATAAAAGATTTTGAACAACACCTCGAGCAGCAGCGGCTGTCTAATGTTGCAATGACACTTCCGGCAGTAGGAACGGTTTCAGTGGATGAAATGGAATTTTCCATGATTAGGAACGCCATGGTTTTCCATCAGAATAACATCAGCAAAGTGGCCAGGGCACTGGGAATGAGCAGGGGTACCCTGTACCGCAAACTTGAAAAATACAATATCCCGTATGAAACTCAAAACTAAAGTTCTGCTGTCGGCAATTTTGATTCATGCGATATTTATCTATCTGCTTACGGTGCTTTATACAGTAAACAGAAATCTGTTCCTCATCGCTGAAGCCCTGGTCTTTATCTCGATGATCTTCTCTTATTGGCTGTACAAATCGATAAGCAAAACTTTTGATACCATTTCCTCGGGCATAGAAACTTTGAAGGACAAGGACTTCAGCGCCAAATTGAACAATATAGGTCATCCGGAGACAGATGAGCTGGTTTTTGTATATAACATGATGATAGATCAGTTGAGACATGAGCGGCTGTTGCAGGCCGAAAAAAGTTCTTTTCTCGGAAAATTGATCGAAGCATCTCCCTCGGGGATTGTCATTTTTGATTTTAATGGAAATATCACGTCAATAAACCATGCGGCTCTTGAAATGATCGGGTCGACAGCAGATATGATTCTGGGAAAACCATTAGATCCGGTTGCCGGAAGGCTTATAGAAGAGCTTTCGCTTCTTGAGGTTAACCAGCCAAAGGTTGTTGATCTGGATGGCGTAAAATCTTATAAGTGCCACATGTCTACTTTCACTGACCTTGGCTATGCGCGGACATTTATTACCATTGAAGAACTCAGCCGTGAGATCTATCTCAGGGAAAAAAATGCCTATGAAAAGGTGATCAAGATGATGTCGCATGAGGTGAACAATTCGATTGGGGCTGTCAATTCAATTTTAAACAGCTGCCTGAATTATAAAGATCAGCTCAATGAAGAAGACAAGGAAGATTACCAGGCAGCAATGAACGTCTCTATCACCCGAAACAGCAGTTTAAACGATCTTATGTCGAATTTTGCCAGGGTAATCCGGGTTCCTGAACCTATCCTGCATGATGTTGAATTGATTGGACTTCTACGTTCAGTGGTTTTATTAATGGAACCTGAAGCGAGTAAAAAAGAGGTACGATGGTTATGGGAGCTGGACTGTACGACATTTGAAATCTTTGCGGACTACCAGCAATTGGAACAGGTATTTATCAATATTCTGAAAAATGCGATACAGGCAGTTGACTATTCCGGAACCATACGCATTCAAACTATATCATCTGCCCAGACGATCTCCATTGGCAATACTGGGCCCGGAATTTCTAAAGAAGTAAGCGGCAAGCTCTTTTCTCCCTTTTTCAGCACCACAAAGAACGGCCAGGGTATAGGGCTAATGTTAACGAGGGAAATTCTATATAATCATAATTTTAAATTTTCCCTGCAGAGCAGGGGAGAATGGACAGAGTTTAAAATTGTATTTTATTATGAGGATGCCGGGGTGTAATATTCAGATTTCCTACACAATTTGCTTGTATTCTTGCACAGAAGATCGTATTTTAAAAGGATTGAAGATGAGAAGAATAATTTGTACAGTGTTTCTGGTTATTTGTGTTTTCAGGGCTTCCTTTGGGCAGGTAGTCCGGGACAGTATTCCCGTAGCAGACAGCATTCCACTTAAAACAGAACATAAGCAGAAAGCGATCGCATTCGTTGTGCCAGCTGTTTTTATTGGCTATGGAGTTGTTTCATTGGCCGGAAATAACGTGATTAGGCGGCTGGATTATACCACCAATAATGAACTTCAGGAAGATCATCCCACTTTTGCGCTGAAAGTAGACAATTTTACAAGGTATGCGCCTGCAGTGGCTGTTTATGCACTTGATTTTGCAGGTGTAAAAGCAAAGCATAACCTGGTTGACCGCAGTGCAATGCTGCTCATGTCCGTGGTAATTTCGCAGGCAAGTGTCGGAGGTGTCAAAAGCCTTACCCACAGAATACGCCCAAATGGAGCCTCTGATGATTCTTTTCCATCGGCACACACCTCTTTTGCCTTTATGAGCGCAGAATTTCTGTACCAGGAATATAAAGATCAATCGGTATGGTACGGCATAGCGGGTTATGCGGTTGCAACAGGAACGGGGGTCTTGCGGCTTTACAACAATGCGCATTGGGTGAGTGATGTTGTGGCAGGGGCCGGGATCGGGATTTTATCAACCAAAATTTCTTACTTGCTTTATCCTTATCTTAAACAAAAGATATTTCGTGGTAAATCAGCAAATATGATGGTCAGTCCGGGATACCAAAACGGAAGCTTGAATTTTAATCTAATCAAAAGATTTTAAGCAAATGAAGATCCTGATCGTTGAAGATGAAGAGGAACTGGCAAAAAGCATGGTGAGCTATCTTTCCGGTCAGAATTACCTCTGCGAACTTGCAACTGATTACCACCAGGCATGGGATAAAATTGGGGCACATCATTACGACTGTATTCTCCTTGACCTGATGCTCCCCGGTGGTAGCGGCATGAAAATACTGGATGAACTGAAACTGCAAAATAAAGAAGACGGGGTAATTATTATTTCTGCTAAAAACTCTCTTGAAGATAAGATAAAAGGGCTGGAACTCGGTGCTGATGATTATCTTGCAAAACCTTTTCATCTATCGGAGCTTGCGGCGAGGATATTTTCAGTGATCAGAAGACGGAATTTTGCCAATTCAAATGTCATCCAGCAAGGTAACTTAAAGGTTGACCTGCTTGCTAAGGCCGTTCATGTGGGAGAGGTACTTGTTCCGCTCACGAAAAAGGAATTTGAGCTCCTCATCTTTTTTATCGGCAATAAGAATAAGGTGATTTCCAAAAGTGCCCTGGCAGAGCATTTGTCCGGAGATTTGGCAGATATGCTCGACAACCACGATTTTATCTATGCCCATATTAAGAATCTTAAGAAGAAGCTGACAGAGGCAGGTTCTGGAAATTATCTTAAAACATTATACGGAAACGGATATAAATGGGAGGTATGAATAAGCTGCTGAATAAATCACTAAGGCGATTCACAGTGTACGCAGGATTTGTACTGGCTTGCAGCATTCCTGTTTATTATATTGCCATTAGCAAACTATGGCAGTACGAATTAGACGAGCATAACATTATTTTAACACCCGAAGCCGGTCGTGAAGACACCTTCCTCTTTATCGGTGCTATTACGCTTTTAACCGTGTTCTTTTTCGTGCTGATATTAGGCGGATTTGTATTGCTTAATCGTAAGATATCCCGCCGGCTTTGGCAGCCGTTTTATCAGACCCTTGAAAAGATCAAAAGCTTTGATTTGAACAGCAATACAACAGTTAAGTTTGAGCCGGGAAATATCATTGAGTTCGAAGAGTTAAATGCCAGTATCAATAAGCTTCTGGAAAGAAATATTGCAACATTCCGTCAGCAAAAGGAATTCACGGAAAATGCATCGCATGAACTGCAAACCCCATTAGCGATTGTACAGTCTAAAATGGACTTATTGCTTCAGGACGGCGCACTTACCTCCGCGCAATCTCAAATCATTGAGGAAACAAATAACGCATTGTCCAGGGTTTCCAGGATCAATAAAAATCTATTGCTGCTTGCCAAAATAGAAAACCAGCAATTTCTGGAAAAGCAACAGGTCAATATGTCAGAGCCTCTTCAGGAGATTCTTGATCTGCTTTCGGGCCTGCTGGAAGACAGGAGTATTGAAAGCAACATTAGTCCTAATTGCATTGTAGAAGGAAATAGGATTTTGGTAGAAGTCATGCTTACCAATTTGCTGATGAATTCGCTGAGGCACACGGAATCGGGTATTAAAATTGAGCTTTCTCTTTCCCCCGTTGAACTGGTCATCTCCAATCCGGGAAACTATCCGCTGGATGGATCGAAGTTATTCAGGAGATTCAGCGCAGCATCGAGTCAAACGCCGGGCAGCGGACTTGGACTTTCTATTGTTAAGGAAATCTGTAGCCGCTACAACTGGGATGTTGGTTATTCCTTTGCAGATGGCCGGCATGTTTTTTCCATACGTTTTTAGCGGTTAGGTATTGTCAAAGGGGTTTTTTAAATTAGTGCATCAATCCTCTCCAAAGATGAATATCAGAAAAGCAGAAGTTAAAGACGCTGAGGTGATCGAAAGATTGCTGGAACAGCTGGGCTATCCGACAGAAAATGGACTGGTGGCCAGAAGGCTTTCGCTTCTGGCAAATAATGACGAACACCTTGATGCAGTTGTTGAAATGGAAAATGAAGTATTTGGATTTATGTCTCTTCATTTTATCCCCCAGATTGCATTTGATGCCGAATATGCAGTGATCAGTTATTTAGTGGTGGACGACAAGGCAAGAAGTCTGGGCATTGGGAAAATTCTGGAGGAATATGCAGTGGAGATTGCTGCAAAACGCGGCTGTAAAAGAATTTTTTTGCATAGCAATGCGAGGAGAACAGATGCGCACCGGTTTTACCTGAGACAGGGTTATCAGGAGTATGCTAAAGCGTTCGTGAAATACTTGGGGTAATGTCTTTAAATCATCCAGCTTTCGCAGGCCTTTAAAAATTCGGGCTTTACGTCTGCACCTATGCCAGGCGTGTCTGGTACGTCAACCTGATAACCGTTGTAAGTTAGACCGCCATTTACAGGATCTGTCAAATGCCCGAGCAACGCAGAGTCCATATCGAAAAATATCACATTAGGACTTGCCAAAGCAAAATGCAGATTGGCGCTGAGCGCAAGACGGGTTTCGAGCATTCCGCCGATCATACACTTGACGCCGGTTTGCAAGGCTATCTCATGGATTTTCTGTGCCTCCAGTATTCCTCCAGATTTTGAGAACTTGATGTTGAGGTAGTCAACAGAACCGCTGTTGATAAGCTTGCGGGCATCGTGATGATTATAGCAGCTTTCGTCTGCCATGATTTTGATCCGGGAATTTGCCCGCAATTCCGGCAGTTTATCATCATACCAGGTACGCATCGGCTGTTCACAAAACTGTATGTCAAAAGGTTCGAGAGCGCCCAAAGCAAATAAAGCCTCATCAAAACACCAGCCCTGGTTGGCGTCGAGTCTTAAAACGACATCGTCACCTATGGCCGCCCTGATCTGCCGGACACGTTCAATATCCGTGTGTACATCTTTGCCCAGTTTTATCTTGATGATGCTGCAGCCTTTGTTTTTAAAAGTGACTGCGGCATTGGCCATGTTTTCAGGCATGCCGATGCCAATGGTCATATCTGTCTCGACTATTCGCCTTTCCCCTCCCAGAAACTTATAAAGTGGTTGTTTGGCATTCTTGGCTGCGATGTCAAACAGCGCCATGTCAAAGGCGCTTTTTATGGTGCTATTGTGCGCAGCATAACCCAGCAGATCGTTCATCCTGTCTGGAATATCCAGCGGATCTTTACCGATAAGGATCCTCGCAAATTCTTTCGCCATGGCCAGGCAGGTATCCTGGCTTTCACCTACAATCATAGGGAACGCCGAACATTCTCCCATCCCGTAAATGCCTGAACCGGTCAAAATTCTGATCAGGACATTCTGTGCATAGTGCATGGTTCCTGTTGCGATGACAAATGGTTCGGTAGGGATACTGTAGCGGTAAATCTCGATGCGGGTGATCTTCATTGCAGTGGTTCTTACTGTAAAAGTACAATTTATCTTTTTACCTTTATAACATGAATACAGAACCCAACAGCCTGATCAGGGCTTCATCTCCATATTTGTTACAGCATGCATATAATCCTGTAAAATGGTATGAGTGGGGGGAGGAAGCACTGCAAAAGGCCAAAAAAGAAAACAAACTGATTTTGGTGAGTATTGGCTATTCTGCCTGCCACTGGTGTCATGTTATGGAAAGGGAATGCTTTGAAGATCATGAGGTGGCTGAGGTGATGAACAATGACTATGTCTGCATTAAGGTGGACAGGGAAGAACGCCCTGATATCGATCAGATTTATATGCTGGCCATACAGCTGATGACAGGAAGCGGCGGCTGGCCGTTGAACTGCATTTGCTTGCCGGATCAGCGCCCCGTTTACGGAGGTACTTATTTTAGAAAGCACGATTGGATCAATATCCTGTTAAATGTTGCAGGCATGTGGGCCAATGAGCCGGATAAGGCCCTGCAATATGCGGACCGCCTGACAGATGGCATTCGCAACGCCGAAAAGATCATGCCAAACGTACAGGTAGGTGAGTACACTAAAGCGCATTTAACCGAGATTACCGGACCCTGGAAGCGCCATTTTGATGTGGCAGAGGGCGGGTATAACCGTGCGCCTAAGTTTCCACTGCCCAACAACTGGCAGTTCATGCTGCGGTACAGTCACCTCATGGAAGACGACGCAACACATGTTTCGGCACTGATGACCCTGGAGAAAATGGCAATGGGGGGTATCTATGACCAGGTAGGGGGTGGTTTTGCCCGGTACTCGGTAGATGGCAGCTGGCATGTGCCTCACTTTGAGAAAATGCTGTACGACAACGGGCAGCTGATCAGTTTATATGCCGAGGCTTATCAATATTCACATTCCCTGGTTTTTAAAGAGATCGTAGCCGAAACTATCGTATGGCTGGAGCGGGAAATGACCTCGCCGGAAGGTTTATTTTATTCTGCTCTTGATGCGGACAGTGAAGGTGTGGAAGGAAAATTCTATGTCTGGAGCCGGGAGGAATTTGATGCGGTACTTGGCGATGATGCACATTTATTGAGAGATTATTTTCAGGTTACAGAGGAGGGAAACTGGGAAGAAGAAGAAACCAATATTCTGCTGAGGAAGTTTACTGAGGAAGAGTATGCAGAGGTTAAGGGACTTCAAATCATAGAATTTCAGCAAAAGATCAGAGATGCTAAAACTAAATTGCTGGCGGCACGGAGCAAGCGGATCAGACCCGGATTGGATGATAAATGTCTTACGGCATGGAATGCAATGGCTATAAAGGGCCTCGCCGAGAGCGCGGAGATTTTCAATGATCTGCATTATTATGCTTTGGCCAAAAAAGCAGCTGATTTTATTTTGGCAAATCTGCAGACTGCCGGTGGCGGGCTGTTTCGAAACTTTAAGAGTGGAAAAGCAAGCATTTCAGGGTTTTTAGACGATTATGCTTTTTTTATTGAAGCATTGATCGCCCTTTATCAGTCAGATTTTGACGAAAAGTGGCTGCAGGAAGCTAAAAGACTCACAGACTACGTGCTGCTGAATTTTGAAGATAAAGACAGCCCGATGCTATTCTATACCGCTGCCAGTGGAGAAGAATTGATTGCGCGGAAGCATGAAATCATGGACAATGTAATTCCTTCTTCAAATTCTGCAATGGCGCAAAATTTACAGAAACTGGGCTTGTTGTTTGATGAACAAAGGTATACGGATAAAGCAGCGGCAATGCTGGCGGCAGTTCATTCGCAAATAAAAACTTATGGTTCGGCTTATTCCAATTGGGCCATTCAATTGCTGAATGAAGTAGCAGGTACCAATGAGATAGCGATAACCGGAGCGGACACCGGGGAGATAAAAAAAGAACTCAACCGGCATTACATCCCAAATAAAGTGATACTGGGCGGAACAAATTCTCAGCTTCCATTGTTAAAAGATAAGCGAAGCGTTGAAACAAAAATCTATATTTGCCGAAATAAAGCGTGCCAGTTGCCCGTAACTACGGTTGAGGAAGCATTACAGTTTATAATTAAATAACATCACATGAGTATTAAACCCAATAACGTAGTATCATTAACGTATGAATTGCATACGACTAATGAAGAAGGACAACAAGTTTTTGTAGAGAAAGCAGATGAGCAGAACGCACTCGTATTTCTTTATGGTACAGGAATGATGTTGCCGAAATTTGAAGAACATTTAAACGGTTTAAATGTAGGTGATGAGTATGGCTTTGAGCTTTCAGCGGCTGATGGTTACGGAGAAATAGATCCGGGGGCTTTTGCCGATCTTCCGAAAGATATGTTTAAAGATGTTGACCTGCCTGCTGTTGGTGATGTGATCCCATTGCAGGATAATCAGGGCAATCATTTCAGAGCCGGGGTTACTGCTGTAGGTGACGAAACGGTATCGGTAGATCTAAACCACCCTATGGCTGGTAAGAACCTGATCTTTGCTGGTAAGATCCTGACGGTACGTGAGGCTACTCCTGATGAATTGAGCCATGGCCATGCGCATGGCGCAGATGGTCATTCAGGTCACTAAATAGCATTACAATTTTCACAGATGCCGTAGGCGGTTGCGCTTACGGCATTTGCTTTGAATCCCGCCGGCATTTTAACTTTAGGTATAGTTACTGCAAGACAGTAGATCTTCAGACAGTTGGTGCAATTAAAATGCACATGCTCATCATGGTGGTGATGTTCCGAACAGGAACCCGAACAAATGGCGTAATTGGCTGTCCCGTTCATATCCATAATCCGGTGGAGGATTCCTTTATCTTCATAAATATTTAAGATCCTGTAAAGGGTTACCCTGTCTATTTCCTTCCCCAATTTCTTTTCCAGCTCAGGCTGAGAAACGGCTGACTTATCCAATGCAATTTCTTCCAGTACACGTACCCTTTGTTTGGTGTGTTTGAGGTCATGTTCTTTTAATATATTAACAGGATCTTTCATTGCTTATATCGGTTTCGCGGCGGTTAAAACAATAGGAGGGTTATCCATTGCATTGCCTGAGTTTAATTTTAATGTTCCTTTAACCACTATTGTTGCGTAGGTGAATTTTATAGGCTCAGTCATTTCTACCATGACCATAACCGGCACACCGTTTTTTCCGCAGTAAAAACACTGGTTAATGGGCAGGGTAGACAGCATAAATTTAGTCTGTTTCATGCCGTCTTTGATGGGCACTATATAGCCTTCGAGTTCAAACGGTTTACCCGCATATTTCTTGATCTTATCCGTAAATACAGCCAGCATTTCCGTATCCTTTACAATTTTAAAGTCTACGCCGCCAACGATGTCCCAGTTGTCAGACATGATCTGGTCATCGGGATTATGCTGTGCATTGACAGCTAAACCTGCAAAGAGCAGTAGTGCAAGTAATATCTTCTTCATTATTATCTTTTTATGCCTCTTTGTTCAACAACACAGCAAGGCTGGTAATTCATTTAATTCTGAGAGAGTATTTTAGAAATGTTCGATCTGTAAGCCTGTATGGCTGGTATTACTGCTGCAAATATACCAATACCTAAGCCAGCAACAAATAGATAGAGCTCATCAAATAGTAAAACTATTCCGGTCATCCTGGCCTGACTGCTCTCCTGGTAGCTGCCTATAAGCTGTATGGCAAGGTGGCCCAGAGCTATTCCAGCGAGCGTGCCTGCGAGGGTAAGCATGATACCTTCACTGATCACGATGAAGAAAAGCTGGTTTCTCGAAGCACCCAGGGTCCGCATGATGGCCAGATCGTAGCTGCGTTCCTTCAATGAATTGTACAGGTTTACAAATACGCTGATCGCTGCAATCAGCATGATCAGTACCGCAAACCATTGTAAGGTGTCTACACCAACACCAATTAAAGAAAATAGTCTGGTACTCTCCTGTGCGGGTGATGCTGCCTGCATATTGGTTGTTTCGTTGACCATGCGCGGAAACAAGGCTACCGACATAGGCGACCGGTACTGGATGAGCAATGAAGTCAGCTCTTTCGGCTCTTCATGGTGCTCTCCTGCTTTCTCTTGGTCGCCATGCATCTTCCATACGCTGCCGATATTGGTCAGGATCAGGTTGTCGGTTACGTTGCCCTGT
>NZ_DATHGC010000090.1:0-7266 GCF_035317785.1 Pedobacter sp.
TGTTTGGTGGGGGGATCTGCGTATCGCATCAGACGGGTCATTAATTGCCGGTATTTATCCCGGGTTTTTAATAGGCAAAGACGGTGTGACCGATCCCAAAACCGCGGTATTCTTTTACCGTTCCACAGACAACGGTCACTCCTGGGAAATACAAGGGAGAATTCCTTATCAGGGAGATCCGGCCTCAGACCCGGAATCTGCGAAAAGAAGCGGGTTTAGTGAACCAGCGTTTGAAATTCTCAAGGACGGTACATTTTTGTGTGTGATGCGGACAACTGATGGCGTAGGAAACGGACCAATGTATGCCAGTTACTCCAAAGACATGGGTAAAACCTGGACAAAGCCGAATGCCATAACGGCTGCCGGGGTAATGCCTAAATTGCTCCAGCTGGAGAATGGGGTTGTTGTGATGGCTTCAGGACGTCCGGGTGTACAATTGCGGTTTTCCACCAACGGTAAAGAATGGTCTGATGCTTTTGAAATGATGCCGTTCACAACTGATCTGCCTTCGGAAATGACCTGGCAGGGTGCGGTTTCCTGCGGATATACGGAACTGCTTTCGACAGGGCCAAACAACTTTTTAATTGTTTTTTCGGACTTTAAATACAAAACGGCAGAGGGAGAGTTAAGAAAAGCAATTAAGGTACGTGAAGTGACGGTGAAGGAAAGATAGCTAACCCTTACTGCTGCTATAACCCGCTATTCCCCAAATCATCGCTAAGCGGAGGTCCAGGCAAGGTTGGGCAATCCACCGGACCATCCAACCACCTTGCAACCACCTTGTAAGGATTATGAGAAGATTACAGGGATGTAGTACCACTAAAGTATCAAAATAGAAACACAGGCCAGTTGATAAATGATTGCTGACCTTTCTTTACTTTTGATATACGTAATTGTATAGATATGTTTAGCGTATTTCAAAAATATCTCCTCGACAAAATTCAGCTTTCGTCACAGGAATTGGAGCAAATTGAAGCTGTGATTAAAGTTAAAAAACTTCGCAAGAAGCAATTCCTTGTACAGGAAGGCGATGTATGGCGTTATAATGCTTTTGTAAGCCGTGGATTTTTGAAAACCTTTTCCATAGATAGCAACGGAAAGGAGTACATCATGAATTTTTCCCCTGAGAATTACTGGACCGGAGATCGGGAGAGCCTTGCAAGCGGATCCCCTTCACGGTTCAATATTGATGCAATAGAAGATTCTGAAGTGCTATTGATAGAAAAGGAAAATTTTGAAATGGTTTGCAACACCATTCCTCAATTCAATAACCTGGTCAATAGCATTCTGCAGAAAAGCTTTGTGGTTTCACAAAACCGCATACATGCCAACATCAGTTTATCCGCAGAGGATAGATACCAGGATTTTTTGGACAGGTATTCGGCAATTGCTAACCGCATACCTCAGCACATGATCGCATCCTATATCGGCATTACGCCGGAAACAATAACACGAATCCGTCGGAATGCAGTAAAAAAGTAGGCGCCTAAGTTGATTGATATTTGTTTGCTTGTTTTTCGAACAAATGTCAACAGATCTAAGCCCCCTGTAATGTGATCTTTGCATCGTCAATAAAAATTAAAACTTAAAACGATGACAAAGACAATCTTTATTACAGGAACAAGTACCGGATTCGGCAAACTGACTACCATTACCCTCTCTAAAGCTGGCCATACCGTTGTAGCTGGTATGCGTGGAGTAAACGGCAAAAACGAAGCCGTTGCAAAGGAACTATCTGCGCTTCCTAACGTAGATGTCGTTGAAATAGATGTTACCGACCAGACTTCAGTAGATAGTGCCTTTGAAAAGACGCTTGCCAAACATGGTAAGATAGACGTGCTGGTGAACAACGCGGGCATTGCTGGTTTCGGTCTGGTTGAAGCTTTTTCGGTTGAACAAATCAAGAACTTCTTCGAGGTGAATTTCTACGGGATCATCCGGACCTATCAGGCAGTATTACCCTCCATGCGTAGGGCAAAAAGCGGTCTGGTGATCAATATTACCTCCGGAGCAAGTGGACATTCGCTGCCGTTTATGGGACCCTACCTGGCATCCAAATTCGGTGTTGAGGCGATTACCGAATCAATACAGGATGAACTCAGGCAATTCAACATCGAAAATGTAACCCTCCAGCCTGGTGTCTATCCGACGGAGATGAACACGGGAGTAAAAGCGGGCAATAATGCCGATCGCGCCGAAGTAGCCCTGGACTACGATCCCATTGCCAGCGAAATGTTCAATGCCATCGGTGCCGGCCTTTTCGGAAAGATGCAGGAGTTCAGCATGGACCCGCAAACCATCGCAGACGGCATATTGAATCTTGTGAACATGCCCGCTGGCTCCCGACCGCTCCGTTTTCCCCTTGATGCAATTGCTCAGGGAACGGATGTTCGGTTTATCAACGATCGTGCTGAGCACAAAGCAAAATGGCAGGCTAAATACAGTGGCTAAGGCAGTGCTGCGCTAATTCCCTGTATCCATACCGACAAAGCTGTACCTACTTCAACCGGTGAGTCTTCCTGCGGATAATGCAGGCCCTTTACAACAATTTTTGTTGTATTCGGCAGACTGTTGCAAAATTTCAATGCGTCGGGTGAGCTCAGCCCTGGTTTGGCTATGATATACAGCTTGGGTACATGGCTTTGCGTTAGCCAGGCTGTATATTTTTCGGCAACAGCAGTAAATGCGGTTGGTTCTTGCTCAAAAGGCAATTGCCGTGCCCATGAGAGCATCGGCCTGCGGTCTTCACCTGGTCTGAGAAAAGGCCTGCGGTATTCATCGTGTTCCTCTCTTGTCAATGGGGTCATGTGCGTAAGCGGGAGATTGACCTCAAGAAATGAATTTTGTTCGAGAACCATTTGCTCACCTGCAGGAGATCGCAAAGCTTGAAAAATCTCTTTGCCCTTCGGAGACATCTGTTCCCATTTGGCTGGTAAGGTGATGGATTCCATAAATGCAATCCCTTTAATGGCTTCAGGGTGTCTCCTCGCCCAGTCAAACGCCAGGGCCGAACCCCAGTCATGCACGACAAAGGTTATCCTGGTTTTAAGCGCAAGCTTTTCATAAAAGGCATCCAGATAGCGGCTGTTTTCAGCGAAAGTGTGTGATTTAGGATCTGAAAGCTTTTCCGAATCGCCCATCCCGATTAAATCAGGAGCGATACAGCGTCCCAGATGCGATACATATGGAATGATATTTCTCCATACGTAGGATGACGTCGGGTTGCCATGGAGGAAGACAATGGGATCACCGGTGCCGGTTTCGATGTAGGCAATGTCCTTTCCCAATATGGTAATGTGTTTTTTCTCAGCGGCCTGTGACAGTAAGGAGCTCGTAATGGCAATAACTAAGGGTAGATGTTTCATGTGCTGATCATTTGATAAGCCAAAATTAAGCAGCACAGGAAATCCATAATTGTACAAAATCAAGTTTTACCGGGCTTCAGAATTTACCACTGCGGCAGGCCTTTTTTAAAGAACCGGCCGGGGCTTTCTCCGGTAAATGCCTTGAAATCTCTAATGAAATGTGCCTGGTCAAAGAAACCCGTTTCCTGTGAAACTGAGCTGAGGTTTTGATGCGGCTGATAGGTATTAATGACTGAGCGGATCCTGATGATGGACGAAAAGTTTTTAGGAGAAATGCCTACCTGGCTGCGGAAACGCTTTTCGAAAGAATCGATATTGATGTTGAGGGCCGCGGCCAGCTCTTTTATTTTATAGTTGCCGCTGGTAGATTTGATGATATCGACGGCCTTACTGACTATCGGGTCTTTAGCATTTCTTTTGAGCTGTGACCATAAGAAGGCTTCCACTGCAGCAACGCGGGCTGTATGTGTTTGGACCATCGCCAGGCTTTCTTCCAGCCACTGCACCTGCTCGGGGGGAAACACGTTGTCGAGGTCTGCGGTAAGCCCTGAAAATTCATTTAGCGGGGTGTTGATAAAAGCTGTAGCACCACCTTCATTGAAAAGCACGAGCAGTACAGCAGAGCCGGAGGTATAATGTACCGGCCGGGCTACTTTGGACATTCCCGTGATGCCAAAACCCAGACTTGAATCGTTATTGTTGAGGTATATTGCCCCTTTGACACGTAAAGCCATAACGGGTGCAGTGCCGGGCAATAACTGCCTGGTTAAATCACCTTCACTTTCAGTAACCAGGATGCGGCTTACAAAAGGTTTGAGCAGATCTGACGGGACAAATTGATGTACTTTCAATCGAATACGTTATATTATCAAATATAACTTTTTGCATGGCTGCGTTTACCTGAATTTTGTAAATTCATTTCTAATTGGCTTTACTGTAACCTAACTTTAAAGTTACATGCTTGGTTATCAATAGTATAATTCTTAACTTTCTTGAAATCCCTTACTATGGCCGAACAGATAAGAGACGAAAAGCCTAACGAAACCCAAATCAGTCGCGAGCTTCTTGCGAAGTCTGCTGCGCTGAAAAAAAGGCAGCTTTATTGAAAGAGCAGATGGACGCGACTGCAAAAGCTTGCGGGGAATTCTTGAAAAGAGAAAAGAAGGATACACCACCTGAAGAAAAACAAGAGTAACTAAATTACTCACAATGACCGGCAGAGGTTACAAACGGCATTATACCTACTTTCCTTATTTGTATGTTTCTATATTTTGCATCTTATTTTTTGGTGCTCTTAATTTCGCGTTAAGAAATCATGGAATTCATAAAAAAATACTATCAATCAAAACGAAAGTATTAGAAGTGATAATGTCATTGATTTAGATTTGAGTATACACGCCGGATTTTATTTAGTGTCCGGTAAGCTTCCTATCTGATGAAAATTACAGACGTCAAAACCATTTTACTAACCGGTCCCTGCACATTTGATCCTTACCTATCTGAGGCACGCAAATTAAGAAGTGCGGCCTTTATACAAATAGAGACTGACAGCGGGCTGGTAGGTATTGGTGAAACCTATGCGGGATACTTTTTCCCCGAAGGGGTGCCTGAGATCGTTGAATTTTTTAAGCCTGTACTTGTAGGAAATAACGTAGAAGACATCCCCGCCTTGTGGGCAAGGATGTACCACTCCGGCAATTTTTGGTGCCGGGTAGGGTTGGGGGCAATCGTCCTCTGCGGAATAGAAGCCGCGCTATGGGATTTGAGAGGAAAAGAACTGGACCAGCCGGTTTATAAGCTTCTTAAGGAGCGATGGAAAAATGAACTGGTGCATGATAAATTGCCTTGCTATGCCACAGGCGGTCCAAGTAACTATCCACCGGATAAGCTGGCCGGCAAAATTGAGTATTATATGTCTCTGGGTTTTAAGGGCGTGAAGATAGGTGCCGGTGCCTATTATAAAGACAAGGGGTTTAACATCCCTTCGGAACCTGCGGAGGCTTCTGAATTTGAAGCAGCTAAAATGGAGTATATCCGCGCGCGGTTTGGAAACGATCTTTGGCTGATGATGGATGCCCATATGGGCAACAGCATATCGACCTGGGGCCTGGAGACGGCAATAGCCGTGGCTAAGGCAATGGAACCCTACGATTTGTTCTTTTTGGAAGAGCCCTTGCATTATACCCGTCCCGATCTGTATAGCGAGCTTTGTAAGCAGACGAGCACACCGATTGCCGGTGGTGAATGCCTGACGGCCGCCTGCGAGTGGCAAACGTTTATAGCGCAGGACAGTTTTCACATTGGTCAGCCAGATGCGTCTTTTACTGCAGGGCTGGACCAGTTTATGGGTGTCGCTGCTATGCTAGCGGGACGCGGAAGAAAGATTGCCCCGCATGCCTGGGGTGCAGGGGCATCGCAGATGCAGAACATACATGCCGGTTTCGCTTGCGCCAATACCGCTATTTTGGAAGTGGCACCGGCCTACGGGCCTCTGCATAGCGAAGTGATCGGCGACAGCCTGGTGCTTCAGAACGGTTATATTTTGCCTCCTGAAAAGCCTGGCCTGGGGATAGTGCTAACCGAAGCGACGATTCGGAAATTCCCGTTTGTACGGGGCACGGGCGAATTTAACAGTGTTCCCGGCAAAATATTAAGCACCTGATCTTATGAAAGTATTAATTGATCTCCCTATATATGAACAGATACTGACAGCAATCAAATCTTTGCCGGGTGTAGAAGTAATGACGGTCGCACCTGAAGAAAAGGTGAGGCCTTTACCAGTAGAACTGATTGAAGAAGTTGACGCCTTGCTGTGCACCTTCCCCCCCGAAAATCACCAGGATATGAAAGCGCTTAAGTATGTGCAGATCGCATCGGCAGGATTTACCCAATTGATCGGGCAGGGGCTGGAAGACAGGGGTGTTGCCTGCTGTAATGCTCTTGGTGTGTTTGATGTGCCGATTGCAGAATGGAATGTCGCCATGATGGTGAATCTGGCCAGGGACATGCGCAGGATGCTGCATCATCAGGATTCCGGGATATGGGACCGCTCTAAGCGTTTTCAGCATGAGATCAGAGGTTCGGTAGTTGGGATCTGGGGATATGGAGGCATCGGCCGCGAAACCGCAAGGCTGGCCAAAGCCATGGGTATGACCGTGCACGTATTGAGCCGGAGCGGTGTAAAACCAAGAAAAGACATTTATAATGTGGAAGGCACAGGCGATCCGGAAGGTGTACTGCCGGACCGGGTCTTTTTATCAGATGAAAAAGAAGCGTTTTTGAAGGGATTGGACTTTCTGGTCCTGGCCATGCCGCAAACCGGAAGCAGCGAGGGTATTGTGAGTGAAACGGAGCTTCGCATGATGAAAAAGGAAGCCTTTTTACTGAACCCTGCGCGCGGTCCGCTGGTACAGGAACAGGCACTGCTGAAAGCATTAAATGAAGGATGGATTGCCGGAGCAGCTTTGGATACGCATTATTATTATCCCATGCCTGCCGATCATCCGCTGTGGAAGATGCCCAATGTGATCATAACCCCGCACATCTCTGGCTCGAGTTCCAGTCCTAATTTCCTGGAAAGGGTATATGACATTTTTTACCTGAACATCCTGAGACTGCAGCAGGCTGAGCCCCTGCTGAACGAACTGAAGGCCGCTGATTTGAAAAGTAACCACAAATGAACCTAAAAATAATATGATTAAAAAACTAAGCATTCTGGCATTTGCCGTATTCGGTATGTGCACAGCAAGCCCCGGGCAGGAAAAGCAGGCGGTGGAAGGGTATGACAAGGTAGAATTTCATTACGATGCGAACCGGTCCCGGCCTCAGACCGATTTCAGGGGGAACGCAAAGGGATATATGACCGCAGGATGGTGGTCTAAGGAACAATTGAAGGAGAATA
>NZ_DATHGC010000091.1:0-14242 GCF_035317785.1 Pedobacter sp.
AATTCCCTTAACAACATATTGATGCGCTTTGTGTACATCAGAATTACCTGTAAGTCCGTGCGCACCATAAAAAGTATCGCCAATTTTCAAGTGCTGCGCCTGTGCTACATTGGAGCCAATGACGGTCTCAAAATCGGCTTGCCAGATTTTGCCTTCAGCAACAGCCAATTTATAAACTGCCACAAAATTGCTGTCTGTACCTACTATGCGGATACCGTTGTAATTATCACCAAGGGCCAATGGTACCGCTCTTTTTACAAAAGGGCTGTGTGCGAGCTCCATTGCCTCTCTTAAAGGGATGTTGCCAGTCGGAAAATCAATGTAATAAATGCTGCTGAGGATCAGTTGCAGCGGACTGCCTTTTGCACCCACCACAAGGTCAATGTCTTTCGAGTTATTTTCCAGTTTCTCGCTGACCTGAGTAGATGCCAGCAGCAGGATGGTTAATATGCCTGCTCCAAAAGCGATCAGTAATATATTCAACGCCGAGGACAATGGCTTCGACACCAGGTTTTTCCAGCTGATCTTTAACGGACTCATAGCTCATAAGTGTTGGTGAACGCATTCTTGACCCGCTTATCATGGGTGGCCACAATTAATGTAGCGTGATTGAGACCGGACTGTTCCAGTAAAAGTTCAAGTACAGCGGCTGCATTTTTATCGTCAAGACTTGAGGTAGGCTCATCGGCAATGAGCAATGCCGGTTTGTTGATGACTGCTCTGGCAATAGAAACCCGTTGTAACTGGCCCTGGCTCAGTTCTTTCTGATAAGCATTTTTCTTGTCTGCTATACCGAGAGCATTCAGCACTTCGTTCACCCTGTCCTCATTTTCCGGTAATTTAGCAAAGCTTTGCGCCATCAGCAAATTCTCTGAAATGCTCAGACTTTTAATCAGGTGCGGGCGCTGAAAAATGATCCCGATGTTCCGGCCCCTGAACTGGTCGAGCTCTTTAGACGACAGGTCATATATAGATGTGGTATCCATGGTCACCTGCCCCTGACTAGGTTTCAATATCCCCGTCAGGATGTGCAGCAGGGTGGTTTTTCCACTCCCGGATGCACCGAGCAGCAGCCACTGTTCTCCGTCTTTTATCATCCAGTCTTTAAAATTGATGTGGTGTCCGGAGGGATATTCATGTGAAACTGATTTAACTGAGATCATACTTGATTATTTTTTGAGACGGCTGTGTAAATATTTAAGATACATTTTTTTTGCATCCGGAGTATCATGTTTGCAACCGGGGTTGACCAGGCTGATGAATAAGAGTAAAATACCAAATAACAGTTTTTTTTTCATGGCTTATGGGTGTAAAATTAGTTAAACGCAGCAAGATTTGTTGTACTTCCAGTTTAGAAAATGTGCGCCGGCAATGCTAAGTCCGCCCAGAGGGATCAATAAGCCTTCAAGACCTTCAATTAGATAATGCCCGCTTCCAATCAGGGTGAAGCCAATGATCAGCACAAGTAAAGGTGTTATCCGTTTATGAGCAGGATAGGAGGTTAACAAAGAATAGAAGCCCAGGAGCATGGAAATAAAGATCATGCTGATCTCCACCCAGCTGTTTGACAGGAAACCCAAGCCTAACAGCGGCAGGCTGGTGATGAGAAACGGAAGGGCGGCGCAGTGCAGGGCACATGCCAGTGAGGCTGTAATTCCCAGTTGATCAAGTTTTTTCGGTTTAAGGATCATGTTTTTAATAAGTTTTTGAGGCTTGTAAAAATAATTCACAAATATAAAAGCAATTATGTTGCATTTGTAGTATTAAATAAAATATATTTGCAACTTAATTGCATTATGGAAAAGAAACTATTACCCGTAACCGTGCTCAGCGGATTTTTGGGCAGCGGAAAAACCACCTTATTGAACCATATCCTCCATAACAAGGAAAACCTGAAAGTTGCTCTTGTAGTGAATGATATGAGTGAGCTCAATATTGATGCGAAGGTGATCAGAGGTGAAAATATATTGTCTCAAACACAGGAGCGGCTCGTAGAGATGAGCAATGGCTGTATCTGCTGTACATTGCGTGAAGATCTGATCATTGAGGTAGAAAAATTAGCCAAAGAAAATAGATTTGATTACCTGATCATTGAAAGCTCAGGTATCTCAGAACCGATACCCGTGGCGCAAACTTTTAGTTATGTAGACGATGTATTGGGGATAGACCTCAGCAAGTACAGCAGACTGGATACGATGGTAACTGTGGTGGACTGCTTCAATTTTAAGAAAGACTTTGGTACGAATGAAATATTGCCAGACCGGGGCTGGACAGACGATGAGAGCGACAAAAGGACTATTGTAAACCTGCTAACGGACCAGATCGAATTTGCCAATGTCATCATTCTTAATAAAACAGATCTGATCAGTATTGAAGATCTGAAGCTGTTGAAAGCTGTAATCAGGAAACTGAATCCCGGAGCCAAACTGATAGAAACTTCTTTTGGTAAAATTGATCCCGCGGAAATACTGAATACCGCGCTGTTTGATTTTGAAGAATCATCACAAGGTGCCGGCTGGATGAGAGAACTCAATTTGGTACATAGTTCCGAAACGGAAGAATATGGCATCAGCAGTACAGTTTTTCGTTCAGCAAGACCCTTTCATCCTAGTCGTCTCTGGGAATACCTCAATGTGAGGTTTCCAAATAATGTATTGCGTACTAAAGGATTATTCTGGATTGCTTCAATGCCCGACCGGGCACTAAATTTCTCGCAGGCCGGTGGATCGCTCAAGGTCGATGATGCCGGCAAGTGGTGGGCGAGTATGCCGTTGCAGGAACGACTTAACTATTCAGATTACCTGGAAAACAAGAAAGATATCGAAGGCAGGTGGGACATGGCTTTTGGAGATCGGTTGAATGAACTGATATTCATAGGACAGGATCTGGATAAAGAACATTTAAACAGTGAGCTGACGTCCTGTCTGCTGGATACCAAAGAACTGATTTGCTATTGGCGGGGAGAGAAATTCAACAATCCGTTTGAGCGTGTGCTTTAATTTATTTTGCTTGCAAGGTGCAGAAAAACTCATCGCTTTTCCACCCTGCTTTCCAACAAAATTGGTTTCTCAGAAAAGGCATAGGGGCATTGCGCAGCTGTGTCCCAGCCTTTGAAGAGAATACCTATTTTGTCCCTTATTTTGTCCCCTTGTACATTTCAGCCCTCAAAGCTGCAACATCCGGACTGGTGATGTACTCATCATAAGTCATCATCTTATCGATAGCCCCCTTAGGTGTCAGTTCAATGATCCTTGTTGCTACAGATTCGGTAAGTGCATGATCTCGTGAAGTGAACAACGCAGTACCCCTGAAATCTTTCAAACCATTGTTCAGAGCGGTAATAGATTCCAGGTCAAGGTGATTGGTCGGCTCATCAAATAATAAAAGATTGGCGTGTCTCAGCATCATTTGTGAGAACATACAGCGCATCTTTTCACCTCCGGACAATACCTTTACATTCTTTAATACTTCTTCACCTGAAAACAGCATTCTACCGAGAAAACTCCTTACAAATTGTTCATCCTGATCTGTACCCGAATACTCACGCAGCCAGTCTACCAGGTTCTCATTCTTACCTTCAAAATATTGTGAATTGTCGTTAGGAATGTCCGCAATGTTGATGGTCACCCCAAATTTAAATTCGCCTGTATAATTCTTTTCACGGCCAGTTAAAACATTATAAAAAGCAGTAGTAGCCAGACTGTTCTGCGAAAGGACTGCGATTTTATCCCCTTTATTGACCATGAAGCTAACATTCTTAAACATCACATCGCCGTTTATCGTGCAAGACAGGTTTTCTACCTGCAGAATCTGGTCGCCGGCTTCCCTGCCCAGGTTATTGAACAGAATAGCAGGATATTTTCTGCTCGAAGCTTTGATCTCTGAAATATCAATTTTATCGAGGGCCTTTTTACGAGAAGTAGCTTGTTTTGATTTTGAAGCATTGGCACTGAAGCGCTGGATAAATTCCTGAAGCTCTTTAACTTTCTCCTCCAGTTTTTTGTTCTGGTCACTGCGCTGCTTCAATGCCAGCTGGCTTGATTCGTACCAGAAAGTATAGTTACCAGAGTAGATATTCATTTTGCTGAAGTCAATGTCCACAATATGTGTGCAGACCGCATCTAAAAAGTGCCTGTCGTGAGAAACCACCAAAACGATATTCTGATAGTCTGCCAAAAAGTTTTCCAGCCAGGCTATGGTATCAATGTCCAGGTCGTTGGTAGGCTCATCCAATAAGAGAATATCCGGGTTGCCAAATAGGGCCTGGGCCAATAGTACACGAACTTTTTGATTACCATCAAGTTCTTTCAATTGCTTGTGGTGATGCTCTTCCTTGATGCCCAGGTTGCTCAGCATGGTTGCCGCATTACTTTCCATGTTCCAGCCGTCCATTTCGGCAAACCTGTTTTCCAGCTCACCGGCACGTTCACCGTCTTTATCTGTAAAATCTTCTTTCAGATAGATGGCATCCTTTTCCTTCATGATGTCATATAGCTCTTTATGCCCCATCATGACGGTTTCGATCACCGGCAATTCATCAAACTCATAGTGGTTCTGTTTTAATACCGCCATGCGTTCGCCCGGGGTAAAAGCCACACTGCCCGTAGTTTGATTTACTTCACCTGAAAGAATCTTAAGAAAGGTAGATTTACCGGCCCCGTTTGCGCCAATCACACCATAGCAATTGCCCTGGTTGAATTTTAGGTTAACATCTTCAAATAATGTGCGTTTTCCGTAACGGAGTGATAAATTAGAAACTGAAATCATATTGCTGAAAAATAAGCCGCAAAGGTAATCATTATTTATAAAAATATTTTTTTAGTACTTCTCATACTATGAACAATTTCGATAAGTTTGGGTTTCAAGAAATTTGCCGTGGACAAGGAAGAACTAATTGCAAGACTGGATGCACCAGTTAATTTTCAAATGGTGGCCCATTTAACCGGCATCATTAAAAACCATAACCCTGGTATTGATGTTCTTCTGCAGGCCAGTTTTCACAAGAGAAAGGAAGTTGCTTTCCGGGCCGCCTGGATGCTGGAATATATGATGAGCAATAATCCTGCTGTGTTCAGCCCATATCTAACCAGGTTTTTGGAACTGTTGCCGACGCAAAAAAATCCTTCTGTGATGCGCCATTATAGCAAGATCGTCGCCTTGCTGACCGCCGGAAACGCAGGCCCTTTGTATAAAGCACTGGTTAAAGAAATAGAATTTGAAGCAGTAGTAGAGGTGCTTTTTATCTGGCTGGTCGATACAGAAATGCCGGTCGCAACTAAAGTACACTGTATGCAGGCACTCGCCAACCTTGCCCCGCGCTACGATTGGATCAAAGATGACTTAATGGAAACCATCGACTACTTGACAGACGTAGAAAGTATAGCGTTCTTTGCAAGGGCCAAACAGGTCAAAAAACAGTTAATGAAATTGAAAAAATGAAGACAGATATAGAGATACTGACCCATATTATACAACGCAGACGGAGTATATTCCCCATTAGTTATACAAAAGAAGAAATTCCGCACGCCCTGGTCAAACAAATTTTGGAGAGTGCGAATTATGCTCCTACCCATAAACTTACACAACCCTGGCGGTTCATCGTTTTCAGAAATGAAGGGAAAATAAAGCTGGGGCAGGAATTAGCCAGGTTATATAAGATGGACACCCCGGCCCATCAGTTCCTGCAGAAGAAATATGACAGTATATTGGAAAAAGCAGAACAAGCCGGCTGCATCATCACTTTAAATTTGAAACTGCATGCGGATAAAGTGCCGGAATGGGAAGAATTGGCATCCCTCGCCTGCGCTGTACAAAATATGGCCCTGACTGCTGAGGCCCTGAATATTGGCGCATATTGGAGTTCTCCGGGGATGCTTGCAGATTTGAAGGATTATCTTAACTTAGATGAACAGGAAAAGTGCTACGGGTTATTTTACATGGGATATCATAATGAACCACCACGTGAAGCCATGCGTCAGCCTATAGAAGAAAAGATTAAATGGGTAGAATCCTAATTTTATGAACCGAATAAAAGAAACATTATACCAGCTTTGCCTGAGCTTTATCGAGCAACGGATCCAAACTGCTGAAGTAGCTTTAGCGCAGGCACGCGAAGCCAGTAATGACGACACCAAAAGCAGTGCAGGGGATAAATATGAAACCAGCCGGGAAATGATGCAGCAGGATATAGACCGGAATAAACGCTTGCTGATCGATGCCCAGGATAATTTACGGGTATTGCAGGCGATCGATACTCACGCAGCCGATGCCGATACAGTCAGACACGGTAGCCTGGTATTTACCAATCATGGAAATTTTTACGTCAGCGTCAGTGCGGGTCAGCTTACGGCAGATGGCAAATCCATATTTGCCATTTCTCCGGCTTCACCGATTGGCAAACTGCTTCTGGACAAAAAGAAAGGTGATAAATTTGCCTTTAATGGCAATAACTATGTTGTTGAGCAAGTGGTATAGCTTTACCCTTGTTTTGTTGCTGACCCAGGTATGCTATACTTCAGGTCAGATAAAAAAAACAATCAATGTATTGATCGTAGACGGATTCAGCAATCACGACTGGAAACAAACCAGTAACCTGACGAAACGGATATTGGAAGAAAGTAAGCGTTTTAAGGTCGACATATCTACTGTTCCGCTGGATAGCATGGGACAAGCGCAATGGGAGCCTGCATTTGAAAAATATGCGGTTGTGATCCAGAGTACTAACAATATTCAAAATCAGGCTTTGCGCTGGCCGAGGAGGGTAGAACTTGAACTCGAGAATTATGTCAGGAATGGGGGAGGTCTATATATTCTTCATTCAGGTAATAATGCTTTTCCTCACTGGAAAGAATACGATAAGATGATTGGCATGGGCTGGCGCCCTAAAACGACAGGCTATTCGCTGGAAATCAATGCGAGCAGCGAGGTTGTCCGGATTCCTCCAGGAGAGGGAAATGGTACTAATCACGGCAACAGGTTTAATGCGTTAATACAAATTCTTAACCGGCATCCGATCAACAAGGGGTATCCGGATCAGTGGAAAACGGCTTCGACAGAAGTGTATAATTATCCCCGTGGACCCGCAGAAAATCTAACTGTACTGTCGTTTGCCTATGACAGCACATCTACTAAAAAGTTGTGGCCCGTAGAATGGGTGGTTGCATATGGTAAAGGCCGTGTTTATAATTCCAGTATGGGGCATCTCTGGCAGGATGAAATCTATCCGCTGAGCTATCGCTGTATTGGATTTCAAACCACAATGATCAGGGTTGCCGAATGGCTGGCGATAGCTAATGTAACCTATCCGGTTCCTAAAAATTTCCCTTCAAAAGATCAAATAAGTATTAGAGAAGAATCAGACTTTCCGAAATAAATAATTCTTTTAAAAACTTCTTTTGATGCTGTTGCTTAATGTTTTCGGGCTCCAGTAACCACTGGCGATGATCCTTCTGATCGTAAACAACGGATCATTCTGATCGCGTTTTTCAGCCAGGGAAAATGCCATTCTGAAACCACGTTTTTTCAGTTCCGGAATTCCTTCAGCATTCCACAGACCAAAGGGGTAAGCAAATTCTGTCATTTTTTTTCCGGTGATCTCTTCCAGTTTTTTGGTAGGCTTGTCCAATTGCTCTTCCCAATCCTTACCCTGGTATTTTTTAAAGTTCTTATGGTCGTAAGTATGGCTTCCGATCACATTGCCTTCGTCAGAAAGCTGTTTGATCTGCTCTTTGGTCATGTAATCTACAAATTTACCTTTACGGCCTATAGAGACCGTCATGATGAAATAGACAGCTTTATAACCATACTTTTTTAAAGTAGGGGCCGCAATGGTAAACTGATCCATATCTGTATCGTCAAAAGTCAGGATGATGGGCTTGCTTGGCAACGCTGCCCCGGTGTTTAAATAAGCATACAGCTGGTCAGGTAAGATGGTATGATAGCCGCTGTCTGCCAGCATTTTGATCTGGTCTTTAAAATTCTGTATTTCTACGATGTAGTCCTTACCCACTTTTCCGTCCTTTGGTGTCCAGTTGCGCACCTGGTGGTAACACAATATCGGCACTTGTTTACGCGCTAAAATGGTCTTTGCATCAGCAACTTTTATTTTACTGACATCAACTTTGGCAGCCTCAGCATCTGTTTCTGTAGTCTGCGTCAGTGTGTCTTTTGCCTCAGTATTGTCTGTGCTTGGTTGTGATTTGGACTGGCAGCCGGCTGTCAAAATAAAGACAGCGGTAATTAATGTTAAAAAGTGTAGTTTCATTGATAAATGTTTGGCCCAAAATTATCATTTTTATTACAAATAAAGACAGCATATAAAAGGTATTAATCAATAATTTAGGCGGATCAATTAAAGTTCATAAATGAAAAAAATCTACTCATTCTTTTTATTGACGCTCATCATAGGTTTTGAAGCAAATTCTCAGACAAAAACAGTCACTGTCACCGAGGCAATAACTGCTGCGCCAAAGGCTAATTACCAGCTGGCGTCCAGGTTTTCACCTGCTAAACTCAAAAAAATCGTGTATTCTACTGCTGTTGATCCGCATTGGCTAAAGCTCAGCAACAAGTTCTGGTATGAATACGAAACTCCTAACGGGAAGGAATGGTACCTTGTCGACCCGGTTGGCAGGAGCAAAAAAAAGATCTTTGACAATGCTAAACTTGCTGCGGACATTACCACGACTGTCCGGGATCCTTTCGACGCACAGCACCTTCCGCTGGAGAACTTAAAGTTTTCTGCTAATGAAAAACAGATCAGTTTTGAGGTAAGGAGTACAATTGACGAACTAAAGAAAGACCGCAAAGACAAAAAAGCTGCAGATTCTATGCAGAAAAAGATTTTTTATTTCAATTATGATATCGCCGCGGCGAAACTCACAGAAGTGCCCAATTATGCCAAGCCAAAAGCCAAACCATCCTGGGGTTCTGTGGCGCCGGATTCTTCGGCCATCATTTTCACCAGGAAATATAACCTCTACTGGATGGACAAAGAGAACTACAAAAAGGCCGTTAAGAATGAAGACGACAGTACCATCGTGGAGCACCAGCTGACCAAAGACGGAGTCAAGTTCTATTCCTACGGCGGCGACGGTGACGGAGAGAACAATGAAGAAATAGAAAAGAACGATAAGAAAAGAAGGGGTGCTTACGTATTGTGGTCGCCCAACTCCAAATATTTTGTACTCGACAGGACTGATTCCCGTAAAGTAAAGGATCTTTGGGTAATCAACAATGTTGCTCCGGGCAGGCCAACACTGGAAACTTATAAATATCAGATGCCCGGGGAGGCTGAAGCACCAAGAGATGAAATGCTGCTGTTTGATTTTGCAGCTAAAAGTTATAAAAAACTGAACACAGCGGCTTTTAAAGACCAGAGTGTTTCTGTCTGGAGGGCACCATCTCTAAACAAGGACCGGGACAATGAATTTCGTCCATCTATATGGCTTGGCAACAACAGCAAGATCTATTTTTCACGCAGCAGCAGAGATCTGAAACGCGTGGACGTCTGTACGGTCGACATCAATACCGGTTCCGTCAAATCATTGATAGACGAGCGGTTCAATACCTATGTGGAGATCAACCGCCCCGGATTGGTTAATGACGGAAAGGAGATCATCCATTGGTCCGAGCGTGATGGCTGGGCGCATTTCTATCTTTTTGATGGCAATGGTAAATTAAAGAATCAAATTACCAAAGGATCTTTTCATTGCGAAAGCATTGTCAATATTGATGAAAAGAACAGGGTGCTGTATTTTACCGCCAATGGCCGCGAGGCTAAGGAAAATCCTTATTACCTTCACTTATACCGCATCAGGTTTGACGGAACAGGCATGAAGCTCTTAAACCCAGGTGATTTTGATCATGCTGCAAACCTGAATGATGAGAACCGGTTCTTTGTCAACAATTTCTCCAGGGTCAATACTGTTCCTAAGTCTGTCCTGATAGATACTTACGGCAGGAAGGTAATGGACCTGGAAACAACCGATCTTTCCTTGCTGATGGCTACGGGTTACAAATTTCCTGAGCCATTTAAAGTAAAAGCTGATGACGGCATCACAGACATTTTCGGGGTGATGTATAAACCCTTTAATTTTGATGCAGCTAAAAAATACCCGATCATAGAATACGTATATCCCGGTCCGCAAACAGAGGCTGTAAATACGGCATTCAGCAGATCCATGGACAGGACCGACCGCCTGGCACAGTTTGGCTATATTGTGATCACTGTGGGCAACAGGGGTGGCAATCCGGCAAGGTCCAAATGGTACCATACTTATGGCTATGGAAACCTGAGAGATTACGGACTGGCAGATAAGAAAGCTGCGGTGGAGCAGCTGGCCGACAGGTATCCCTTTATTGATGCCGAAAAGGTAGGGATTACCGGTCACTCCGGCGGCGGTTTTATGTCTACAGCGGCCATGCTGGTCTATCCCGATTTCTTTAAAGCCGCTGTTTCCAATGCAGGTAACCACGACAACAGCATTTACAACAGGTGGTGGAGTGAAAAACACCATGGGGTAAAAGAGATCGTGTCCGCAAAAGGAGATACCACTTTCAAATACAGCATTGATAAAAACCCTGACCTGGCGAAGAACCTGAAAGGGCATTTACTGCTGATGGCAGGCGACGTGGACAACAACGTGCACCCTGCCAATACCATCCGCATGGCCAACGCCCTGATGCGTGCCGGTAAGCGGTTTGAGTTTGTCATCATGCCGGGGCAGCGCCATGCATTTGGTGATCTGACAGAGTACGGGTTCTGGAAGCTTGCGGATCATTTTAATAAATATCTGATTGGTGATTTTTCGTCGGCAAATGATGTAGATCTTGTGGAAATGGACCGGGAGATAGAACAAAAGAAATAATAAAAACGTTATACCATACATGAGAATATTAATAGAGCGAAAACCAGTTAAAGTATATCCCGATCCTAAAAGGGTTATTGCCAGATTCTTCTTCAACGGTGAAGAACGCGCAGTAGAAGTCGTGAAAAAGGTTATGGAATTGTCTGATGACGAGGTTTTTGGTCTAATTTCGCCACTTTTGCAGGAGTACTCCAAACGGCATAGAAACATCACCAAAATCCTGACCAGGCATTGCAAGAGAGTATTGCACAGTATTGAAGCAGCAGGCTTTGAATACGATGACCTGGATAAGGACAGGAAACTATTGCTGGGTTCTTATTTTACGCATGAGTATTCCATAGAGTCAGCCGCTTTTTTCAATCCTTCAATAGTTGAGGATCCTGACCAGAGTGACCTGGTAGAGGGCGAAAAAAGAGTGATCATCAGCTTCAGGGCGGTAGGAGAAGGTCATATCTCATCTGTGGTGTTCAGAAGGGCGCTGATAGACCGTAACCATGACATCACCGTAATCCCGGCCGGCAATTATATTGACGAAGCTGAGGTGATCAAAAATGCCGTCTATAACAAAAGACTGTTTCTCAAAAAGGCTGCTGATTCAAAGATCGATATCGAAGTTCTTGATGAAGTCGGCAACAAATTGCAGGATAAATTTGATTATGCAACACTTCGGAAGATCATACTTGATGGTAAAGCCTTGCAGCAAGACGATCTCCGTAAACTGGAGTATGACAAGATCCTGTGGTTGTCTGATACTTATCACGAGATCAGCTTCTCCAGGGACACTGACATTTCGGACCGGGTGATATTTCCCATCTCAGAGTTTGAGCGCAAGGGCATTGAAGACGCGAGGTTTGTGAGATTCATCAAAGACGATGGATCAGTGGTCTATTATGCGACGTATACAGCATTTGACGGGGCCATGATCATGCCCAAACTGTTGCAGACTACAAATTTCTACGATTTTAAGATCAGTCCGCTGCATGGAGTAGGGGCCCAAAACAAGAACCTGGCTTTGTTTCCACGTAAAATAAATGGCAAGTATGCCATGATGTCGCGGATTGACGGTTGCAACAACTACCTGATGTATTCAGATAAACTTACCGTGTGGGACAATCCTGTAAAACTCCAGTCGCCTAAATTCTCCTGGGAGTTCATACAGATCGGTAACTGCGGCTCGCCTATTGAGACGGAAGATGGCTGGCTGGTGATTACCCATGGTGTTGGGCCGATGCGCAGATATTGTCTGGGCGCCAGTCTTTTTGACCTCAATGATCCTTCTATAGAAATCGGCAGGTTAAAAGAACCCCTGGTTATCCCAAACACAGACGAGCGGGAAGGCTATGTACCCAATGTACTGTATTCCTGCGGCTCTATCATACACAACGGCGAGCTGATCATCCCTTACGGTTTGTCAGATTACTGTTCCTCTTTTGCCGGGGTAAAAATCGACATCCTGCTGGAAAGGTTAAAATCTTCAGTGATTTAAAATATTTCAATTTAATATCCGATGGTAGAGGCTGATGTAGTCTTCTGCCATTTTTTTTTGGGAGAAATTACGCATCGCCCACACCCTGCATCCGGGCCGGTCAATTGTATTTATCGCCTCAACCGCTGCGACAGCTTCATCTGCATTTTTCACGAGAAAACCTGTTTCATGGTCTTTGATCAGTTCCCGCATAGCCCCCCTGTCGAAAGCAATTACCGGTGTTTCACAGAGCATGGCTTCTGCTACACTCAGACCAAAAGGCTCTTCAAAATTTATGGGATGCAGCAATGCAATAGCACCGCCCAGCAACTGGTTTCTTTTTTCCGGACCTGCCGCACCTATGAAGGTGATCTCATCATTTAGATAGGGTTCTACTTTTTCCTTAAAATAATTGACATCCTGCACAATTCCGGCAATAATCAATCTGCGTTTTGCTTTCAGGGCGATCTGTATGGCCTCGGCTGTACCCTTGTCCGGATGGATCCTGCCAAAAAATAAAAGATAATCCCCCTGTCCGGTACCCGGATCAAATTCCTCTGTTCTTAAACCATTATATACCGTACTCAGATAATTCAATGAAGGATGGCGGTCTGAATTACTTATAGATACATAATAACCTGATGCATTATATTTCTGATATACAGGAATGATCTTTTCTGATGAAAAGCCATGTATGGTGGTAATCACTGGTGTCCGGATCAGAGCGGAGTAGGTTAAAGGCAGAAAATCATAATGATTGTGGATCAGGTCAAATTGATTCGCCTGTTCCATCAAGTTGCTGATGTGCAGGCATTCCAGTACTTTAGCATCAGCTTCCCGGTCTTCCTCGTAGCCTTTGGGTATCACCGTATTTAATTTGCCGGAAGTGATGGAATCTCGGGTAGCAAAAAGCGTCACATCTATACCGGCGGCGGCAAGTCCTTCCGTTAAATTTGAGGCCATTTGTTCCCAGGGCCCATAATGCCGGGGCGGTGTCCGCCAGGCAATGGGTGCCAGTACAGCAATTTTCATCGCGGTCAATTAAATACCTGTTTTTGAACCGCCGTTAAATCAGCACTCTGTATAAATTCGTACTCGGATTCCAATGCTTTCAATACCACCAGGTGAGAGATCCAATAGGCCAGTGTACTTTCTGCACCCTGATTTCGGTTTACGCCGTAGGTTTGCAGTCCGTCACCACAACCTTTGGTCTCATAATCATAGAGCGGCAGATGCAGACTGTTCTCGCCCAAAAACCATTGGTAGCACAAATACATCTGGCGGATATAAGTAAGGTCATGAGTGATTTCGTATGCCTTGAAGTACATGAGCACCATGGCCATGGTTTCTATGGCCTGCTGGTCATAAAGGGCCATGCCACCGCCATCCCTGTACAGCCATCCATCGTTGCCCACGGGGTTTAAGTAACCATGGATCAGTGTTTTCTGCGAAAGGAACTCCATGCTCTCCAGCGCAATGTCCATAGATTCTTTATCCTGGGTGATCTCGTAGTGCGCGAGCAGGGCAAGCGGTAAAATGGCGTTGTCGTAAGTCATTTTTTCTTCAAACCAAAGCCAGTGGCCCTGTTTGTTATTACGGTATGCCGCTTTGAGCGGTTCAGCAAGCAGATCCAGCTGACCCTTAATGTGCTCGTCATGCTGGTTTGCTTTCATGAAATGCGTTAGTCCGATCATGGTATTTGCTATTCCCCGCAGGTGTTTTAACTGTTTGAAGTGCGGCACTGATTTGAGAAAAAGTTCCCTTGCAAATTCACGGTAAGAATTATTGGGCGCATTGTTGATCAGATAACCCAGAGACCAGATCGTGCGGCCAAATGAATCTTCAGAACCCACTTCGTCCAGATATTCCCTTTTAAAACTCAGAAAATTTCTGAAATTCCCGTCATCAC
>NZ_DATHGC010000092.1:0-5294 GCF_035317785.1 Pedobacter sp.
CGTAAATTTTGGCATTAACTTGTCAGAAAACTGGCCGGTATAAATAAATTTCACCAATGATTTAACTTCCGGTTGCGCAGGAATCAATTTGAGTACCCTATCCATCCCCGAGACATAACTATCTATCTCAAACTTTAGAGAATCCTGAGCAGTACTGTTTACAATGGTTTGAGCATAAGAGAAAAAAGGGTACAAAAACGTAAAAACGAAAAGAATCAACTTGAAAGCCTGCGTTATTTTCATTAAATCATCCCGACATCCGGTAATTAAAGATAATAAATTTTATCTATTCCTTCAACTTTACATGCTGGTAAGACCTGATCATAACAGGCCCCAACAGGCCGGACAGCGTCAAATGCGAACGTTCATCCCAGAATTTGTGAGAAGTAAAAGTAACACGCTTTGAATCTCGTTCGGCAGGCTTACTAAGCCAGTCCGGCCACGTTTCCGGATTGTCATTCTTCCATTTTACATCATCAGGAATCCGTGCATCCCCAATCAGGCGGTTTGGCCACAAATTAGTAACCCGTATCTCCAGCTGATTTTTCCCTTTTCGTACCACATCTCCCAGCTCAACCCGAAAAGGCGCTTTCCAGATCACACTCAGATTTTTCCCATTTACAAAAACCTCCGCAATCACGCCGACTGTGCCAAGGTCCAATTCCAGAGAATTTCCTTCACGGACCAGATCATCTTTCAATACAAATTTTTTCCTGTAAACTGCCGTTCCCGAAAAATAACGTATACCCTCTTCATCTGCCAAAGGCCATGAGATCAACTGTGGAAATACGGTCTTTTGAGGTGCACCCAAATTTGGCGGAAAGCTCAGTTCCCAGGGGCCAGTTAGCTCAACAGGTTTAGGCATTCCTGTTACTGTGGCCGTTTTAACTAAACCGGAAGACCTGCGATAAGTGATCTTTCCCGCACGTGGAGTAACCCAGGTCAGGACGCCATTTTCACGAACAAGCCTCGGCTCAGGCGTATCCAGTTCCAGGTGGACCAGGCCTCCTGTTTGAACAGCAATACGATACGTTTCACCTTCCGACAAATACGTTAATCGAAGTTCTTTTTTGCCATCGCCGGATGTAGCTTTTCCAAATAAACTGTCTGTAACCGGAAACACCAGCATATTTGCTGCGACCAGATCCCTGACCTTCTCTGTAAAATCATAAATTGGATACTTTGGAGGGACATTCTCAAATCCAGGAGGAAACTTTCCATACAAAGCCCGGATTAACCGAAATCCTTTTTTATCCGCTTTAATGTCCAGATGCTCATTCTCTTGCAGACGCAGCTGCTTTCGCTGTCCATCCATTTCATATACCGCGCGCAGCTCCTTTAAAGATCCCGCCGCCGGATCACCACCTGCAAGCGCATTATCAGCAGAAAAACGAATCGTACCTTTTGCCATGCGTTCAATCAACACATCCGTCACATCAACCATGCCTTCAGGCAGAAAGGTACCATACTCTGCCTTCAAAATCTTTAAACCGGCAAGCGGTTTTAAAATCTGATGCCCCAGCTCAGTTTTTACACTGGTGATCTGGTCAGCAGATTTCATTTGATTATCGTGTGCAGCACTACCTCCGCGAAAAACAACAAAAACAGATCCGTTGGCGTCGAATGTGATTGGGATCTCTGTACTGTTGCCCGGCCCATTCTGCCAAACCAGCACATCCTCCACTTTCCCTGTTTCTGGATTCCAGAATTCCGGCTTTCTCCCCGCATCCCGGAACCGGCATAACTCCGTACGCCTGACACTTTGTGAACTCGACACAAAATAGATATCATCCAGGCCAACTTTTCTATGAATAAAATTCAGATCAGACCCTGTCGCACTGGCTGAAAAATCTGGCGAGAGGCCCTTCATATCCAGAGGCCTAGCCACCGAAGACCCACTCACCAAATTACCATTCCATATTTCATCAGCCAGTTTGGCAACCTTCACATCACAGTCCGGATAACCCTGAAGACCTGGAGATTTCACAGGCTTAGTGCCCGATATGACCGCACCCGCCCCAGCCAGTGCTCTAATTTTCATGAGCAGTTCCGGAGTAGCCCATTTCGAATCAGGAAGCAATAACCTTCTGTAAGGCCCGCCGCTACGCGTATAGATAATACCATCCTTCACTGTCAAAAGCGCCAGCTCATCCGGCCCAATCTGATCATAATCATATCCAAAAGCTTTAATATCAGAACGCAGCAGGGCATCATTCGGAGCAGACTCTCCGGTAAAAACCAGAATATACGCTACATTCCTGCCCTGCTGCAGCAAGAACTGCGACCGCGCAACATAATCCATGTAACCCCGGCTTTGCTCCCACCAGGTATTCAGGCGGTTCATCTCCATACCATACACCCCAAATGTCATCCCGGGCCCAATATTCCAGGGCTGATGGATATAAGTATGGAAAAGAAAGCGGTTCACCCCCTCTGCCCACACCTGGTCGCCCACTGCTTTCAGTGTAGCAGGATGATTAAGCCAACCACCGAAACTGGTAAAAGCCTCGGCACCAACAATCGAATTTCCTTTCAAATGAGAGATCGATGCCGCCAGCCTTGGTGATTCCAGAAAGAGCTTATTCCCGATCCAAAACTCACCCATCACCACATCACCGCTTGCGCCAGCCTTCATGGACTCAAACGGACCGCCATAAGGCTCAACGGAAAACTTCATCCCGCTCTTATGGCACAACTCTCTAAAATAACCATAATAATTTTCAGCGATCAGGTCACTTACCGTCTTACGGAAGTCCCAAAGAAACCGCTCAGCGATTTCGCCGCTCTCCACATAATACCCCGCCAACTCAGGCAAAAAAGTAATACAATCATAACTCCGGCGTTTTCTAAACTCCTCTGCAAAACCAACAGTCCAGTTGTTACAGCCTACCTCATAACTGTCAATCAGACAATTGGTAAGCGACGATCCTACAAGAGGCCCCAGTTTATCCAGAACCGGCTTTACCCCTCCCGCCCAGTAAGCATCGACCGCAAAACGGCTCATTTTATCACATTCCAGGCCACGTCCGCCCGACCCGGCAGGGTGGTTTTCCGTACCATTTGGTGTATGCCCAAACCTTAAAATGATCCAGTCACCGCTAGGCGCTTTCCAGTCCAGCGTACCATCAGCAGACATCCTTGAACTCAAATCAACAATATCAGCCTTCCTAACCAGCGCAGATCTTTCGATCACTTTATCATCCGGATCCATATGCGTGCGGAAGGCATTGCCTGAAAGCGCCTTAAGACTTAATTCATCAATCCGCTGATTACCGGCAGGCGTCGGAAAAGCAATCACAGCGATGTCTTTATAATAATTGAATTTTGCAGCCGGCTGAACCAGCTTTTGATGAAGCACAGCATCTCCTTTTATCCTTACCTCACTAAAAACAACGGTCTGCATCCCATGCTCCGGACTTACCCAGGGCCCGCCGCTCGATGACCAGCCTGCACTGTTATGAAACCCGATCTCCAATCCCAACCGTTTAGCTTCCGATACCGCAAAATGAAAAAGATCCAGCCATTTCGGACTCAGATATGCAGCCGGGCCTTCCGGATATCCCAGATCAACATTAAACAACTGAGCTTCCTGGATTCCAACCCGCTTCATCGCTTCAAGATCAGCAGTGATCCCCTCTTTAGACACATTTCCGTTTACCCAGTGCCACCAGGTGCGCGGCTTTGCCGAAGCAGGCGGATTTTTAAACCCAGACCGCAGAACATCATTCTGCGCGCCAGTAGGAATCTCAGCCAGACATAACCCCAAAACAGCAACGATAAAAAGAATTCTGCTCATTATACTTGATTAGATACCAGCCAAGATAATGACAAAACAAGGATGAACCATCCTTAACTATCCTGTTTCAACAATACGTGTTGCGGTTATATCATATGGTGCATTGACATCCTCATCAGCGCCCTGGTTTGGCCGCTATCCGCCTGAAAAACTGTTGCCGTCAGCTGAAAATTTAGCATGGAAGGTAGCGTACATTGGCCCGGATTTGATAGATATGGTCAGTTTATCACCCTTTAATAACTGTTTTCATTTGCCTGGCTCTTTTCGAATAATCATTAAATATTCTGTCCAAAATTATCTTAGCTTTATTCCAACCTGATAACCGAAACTAATCCATGAAAATTATTGCTTTTACATCCATCGCTATTCTTACTTTAGCATCCTGCAACCAAACTAAAACAAATACCGGGAAAGATCCATTAAGCATCACCGGAACATGGAAATTAGTATCCAGTCAGGCAATAACAAAAGGCGATACAGTAAATACCACACCACAAAACAATGTGGAAATGATCAAAATTATAAATGACACGCATTTTGCATTCTTCCAGCATGACCTAAACAAAGGCAAAGACACGACTGCGCTTTATTCTTCAGGAAGCGGGACTTACACCCTGGAAGGAGACAGTTACACCGAACATCTCGAATATTGCATTGCCCGTGAATGGGAAGGTCATGAGTTTAAATTTACTGTAACGCTTAAAAAAGACACTTTAATTCAACGTGGAATTGAAAAGATCGAAAACTTGAATGTTAACAGGGAGATTACAGAGATTTATATCAGGAAGTGATGTTAAATCATAATGAGAAGCACTTATGTTCTCCTCATTATGATTACAGGGCAATTGCATCAATGATTGCAATAAAAAGCCCAGCTCAAATTTCCATTAGCGGCAGGCTGAAACTAAAAGTTGAACCTTTACCAAACTCACTTTCCGCCCAGATCTCACCCTGATGCCGGCGAACGATCTCCGAACACAGGTACAAACCGATCCCGAACCCGGAAATAGAGAACATATGGTTGCCCTCCACACGGTAATAACGGTCAAATATCCTGGAAAGGTCATCAGGCTTTATACCCATTCCCTGATCTGTCACGCTGAAGTTTACCGCACCATCAACTTTGGCGCACGCCACACTGATGGTGCTTCCAGCTGGTGAATATTTTACAGCATTGCTGATCAGGTTATGGATCACCTGGCCGATCTTGTCCCGGTCAGCACGGACAAAGGAGATTTCGGCAGGCTCAAAGACTACCCTATGACTCGAAATGGTAGTCAGAGACTCCTCTTCCGCATCCTTAATCAAGAGGGCAAGATCAAACATCTGGAGCTCTATATGGATCTTACCGGCTTCCAATCTGGAAACGTTCAAAAATCCGTTGATCATGCCCGTCATTTTCGCTATCTGGGCATTTGCTTTCTCCAATGCACTTACAGCGAAATCATCTCCCCGCTGTTTCATCTTCAGGAGCAGCATCTGGGTGTATCCCTTCATC